>DATFZR010000567.1:0-2242 GCA_035314265.1 Candidatus Acidiferrales bacterium | reverse complement strand
CCGGGCGCGTACATCTATAAGTTTGTGATCGATGGAAAGCTGTGGATGGACGATCCCGCGAATCCCCGGAAGGTGCACGACGGCGTGGGCGGAGTGAACAGCCTGGTGGAAGTGCCCGCCCCGCGGTAACGCGGGCCAGTTCTCCCCGGGGTCTCTCGCGGGCGGCTGCCGCCGGTCAGGCCTCGCGATAATTCAGCAGGATGGCGCCCACCAGCACGAAGCACACTGGCCAGATCCACGACAATACGGGCTTCGTGCGGTCTCCGGACGGCAGCCGGATTTCCAGCCATCGCGACCATCCCGCGAGCACGCCGAAGATGGCAATCGGCAGGTGGCTCAGTTCCGCGTACAGCTCCTCTTTCACATTTCCGAAGGAGTGGGAATGCGCCAGCAGCGCGGCCCCGGCGAGCACGCAAACAGCCGGAAAAACCAGCGATGCCCCGTGCAGGCCCGCGCGGCCCGTCTGCACCTTCCACTCGAAAACGGCGAAGGCAATGATCAGCACCACGAACAAACGGTGTTGCACATCCTCCGGGTTCAGCCAACTCTGCCAGAACCCTCGCGGTCCCAGCGGCCAGGTTTCCGGATCGGCTCGAAAGAACAGGAAAATTGCCAGGCCAATAAAGAGCAGCGGCCAATTGCGCGCCGGCGGGAAATAGTTCGTCCGCGCGAGGAAAGCGAGCAACCCCATCGCCAGCACCACAAGGCCCGCCCAGTGGTGGTTATATTCCGACCAGGCGATGTTCTGCGCCTGCCGGAGGCGCCGCCTGGCTATCTGAAGCGGCGTGGGAGGAGGTGGGATCGAATCCGGTGAGACCACGGCCGCCTGCGGGGGACGAAAGGTCGCGGCGTACTCCGTCACAGAGGGTGTGGCGAATCGAGGCCATTGCGGCGCCAGCCGCGAGGCGATTTCCGTCATGGTGAGCCGGTCCACGCCCATGTCCGCGGCCGGAGGCTGCGAGGTAAGCGAAGCCGCAGCCAGAAGAACCGCAATTCCGATGCCGATCTCCGCCTCGCAGAAGCACCGGATGCGCATCATGCCCCTGGCATCATCGCTCTGCGCGGCGCGGACGGTAAGAAAGTTCAAGCCGCCCAGCGTGAGAAGAAACGCGAAGAGCGCAAACTTTCCAAACAGCATGGCCCCGTAGGCGGTTCCATAAAAGCCGCTCCACGAGCCGACGTAGACCAGGCCCATGCCCGCTCCAGCCGCGGCCAGAATGGATACGCTGATGAGCGCCAGCCTGGAGAATCGCTGCGTCGCGTTTCGCAGGAAGACCGGCATTCGCGCGCGGTAGAGCACCAGGAGCAGAAAGGGCAGACCGCCGATCCACACCGCGGTGGCCGCCTGGTGCAGGCCCGTCAGCACGGCGAGCGGCAGGCGATTGTCCATCCGCGCCACGGAATGGCTCGTCATCACCGAACTCACCAGGATGAGGCCCGCGGGCAGCAGCATGGCCCTGCCGCTCTGCCCGCGTCCTGCGGAACTCAAATAGACAATCGAGAGAGCCCCGGCGATCGACAGGCCGGCCGCGTACACCAGATTTGCGCCAACCGCCTCGCCCAGGGAAAGTCCCCCGGAGGTGACCAGGATCAGCAGATTGCTGAGCAGATAGACGGCCTGCGTCGCGGCCAGGGCGATGGCCGTCCACCGGATCCAGCGCCGGCAGACATTCTCGATGGGAGGCTCCTCCACGCCGGACGGCTTCAAGACAACAACGAGAAAGGCAATCCCGCCGATCGCGAGCGTCTGGAACGTGAGCGTACCCGCCCGGATGAGGACCGAGAGAAAATCAAACATCCTGAGGAAACGTTCGATGAACATTCTTCATTTACCGGTCACAGTGAACGGGATATCTCCCCGCGTAATGTGGCCATCGGTGGCGAGCACCTGCCAGCGGATGCGGTAGGCTCCTGGTTTCAGCCCGGTAGCTGTGCTCGTGAGCGTGTCGGGCGAGGATTGTTCCGGAATTTTCAGGGGTTCCGTGCTGCCGTCCGCCAGCACCAGGGTGAGCCGCGAGCGGGCCGCGTCGATCCGCGAGTTGAAGCGCAGCCGGACGCTCACATCCGGCCCGGGCACGCTGCTGTTTGCGGCGGGCGCCGATTCCACAAGCACGGCGTGCCCCGCAGCCGGCTGAATCGCGAGCAGCAGCACAAAAGCCACCGCCGCGACGCCTCGCAAGCTCATCCCCCCTCGCACGGTGTGCCGTTCTCCTCCGAAAGGAACTACCCTGGGACATTTAAG
>DATFZR010000566.1:0-3949 GCA_035314265.1 Candidatus Acidiferrales bacterium | reverse complement strand
TGCGGTTAATGCCGATCAGCAGCGCGGTAATCGCTTCCACAATCCGCGCGTTCTCCAGCCGGCCGCCGTCCACGTAGCGGCATCCCGCGATGGCCGTCACCCAGGGCCGCAGGGCGGCGCGCGTCTCGGGCCGGTTTGCGCATACCAGCACGTCGCAATCCACCGGCGCTTCCAGATGCCCCAGCGCGTGCGCGGAAACGTTGTGGAACGCGCCCACAACTTCCACGCCCTCGGGCACGTGCTGTGCGGCCTGCTCGGCGGCCGAGCCAGCCCACACACCCAGGACCTTCGTCACCGCGCCGCCAACTTCCACCTCCAGCGGTACGGTCAGGTCCACCAGCACCTGCCCGCTCTGAAGCGCTGGCGCGATGGATTTCAGCGTGGCGATCTGCGCCGCAAACGGCACGGCCAGAACTACCAGGGGAGCATTCGCTGCCGCTTGCGCGTTCGCGTGACCCTCCACGCGCGCGGTGTTTCCGGCGAGGCCCCGCGCGCGTTGTGCCGCCTCCGCGGCGCGGGCGGCATCCCGCGATCCAATCAGCACGCGCCGCCCGGCGGCCGCCCAGCGCACGGCCAGGCCGAACCCCTGATCGCCAGTGCCGCCGATTACCGCGACTGTGTCTTGTTCCATCACCGCTGGAGTATCCTACGGCCCCACGGGGGTCGCAAGCGTAGCCCGGCGCGCAACCCCCCGCGAACCAATCGGTTGTTGACTGCGGCCCCCGGCTCTTACATGCTTTCACTGCAGGAGGTCATTTGCTCCAGTGTTTGAACTGACCCCACAGGACGATTTCGCGCACGCCACCGGCCAGGGGGAGCTGTGGCGCGAGTCCTTCGCGTTCGACTTCTACGATCCGGCGACGCGGCTCTCCGGCTGCGGCGTGATGGGCGTGAACCCCAACCAGGAAACCGGCGACTGCATCTTCGCGTTGTGGCGCGACGACATTGTGATCGCCAAGAGCGGAAAGTGGGATTTCCGCGTGCCGCGCGATATCGGCGAGGAACGCCAGTACTTTGGCCCGCTGGTCTTCCGGCAGATAGCGCCCTTCAAGACCTGGGAGATTTCCTACGACGACGGCTACTGCCGGCTGGAACTGGCTTTTGATTCCATCCAGCCGCCCTATTCCTGGCTCGAATCCGGCCACGGCGAAGAGCACCCCGGCAGCCACTACTATCACCAGCAGGGCCATTACCGCGGCGTCATCCGCGTGGGGAAGGAATCGATCCCCGTTCAGGCCGTCGGCGCGCGCGAGCATGGCTGGGGCCCGGACGCCCGCGCCAACGTGCGGCGCTGGTTCTCCGTCGCCGCCCAATTCTCTGAGAAATTCGCCTTTCAGGCGCTGCAAGTGGGTTTGCGCGACGGCAGGGAACTCGTGTTCGGCTACGTTTTTCGCGGCGGGCACAACGATATCGTGCAGCGCTCGCGGCTCTCGGCCACCTACACGCTGCGCAGCAGCGCGCCCTCTGGATGCAGCCTGGAATTGGGCGCGGCTTCGGGAGAGCGGCTGCCCGTGGTGGCGCGCGTGCTCAACGCCTTCAATGCCTCGTTTCAGGAGCAGACCCTGCCGGGCTTTCATTTTTCCTGCGCCGCGGAATTTCAGGCCGGCGGCCAAAAGGGATTCGGCCGCGTGAATGCTTTTTGGCGCGGATCGAAAGAACGCCCGGAAGAATGGGCCATCGAGCCGCCCTCGGCGCTTCCCGAAAACCTCAAGAAGCTGGGCAGCGATTTCGACGAAACCGTTTACTAGGGGCGATGCGCTCGACGGCAGGGACTACTTTTTCACGAGATCTTCCACGCGAAACACCTGGCAGGAATTCTGCAATACCGGCAGCAGCCTTCGCCGGTTCTCCTCTTCACTCAGCCGCGGATCCTCTTCGAGTCCGGAGCGCAGCCCGATCAGGATGGTGGCCGTAAAGCCCACGGCGGCCTGAAAAATTTCCGCCAGGTGCACGCATCCCTGGCTTTTTCCGATCACGTCCGTAATGCGCCGGTAGATGCCCCGCCCGATCACTTCGCCCTCGAGTTTTGGGATGTTCTCCAGCGCGCGGAGGCACAGGTTCTGGAATGGCCGTTTGGCCATGTGCGCTTTGGCGTGCTCGATGCGGCCGGTGGGCACGTCCACAATCATTTCCGCGTCGAAGCTGTGCTCGAGATCGAGAAAGGAAGCTAGCACCTGCACGTGCTGCGTGCCGCGGCGTATCACCTTCACGTTGATGTTGCGCTCGTACACTTCCGGC
This sequence comes from Candidatus Acidiferrales bacterium, assembly GCA_035314265.1. Taxonomy (GTDB): domain Bacteria; phylum Acidobacteriota; class Terriglobia; order Acidiferrales; family UBA7541; genus JOPF136. Next base: position 1,711 of record DATFZR010000566.1, on the reverse strand, counting down.
GTCTCGCGGCGCTCCGCTTCCGTGGCCGCGCCCCCCAGCACCAGCGGTCCCGTCCAACGGGCTTGCGAATTCGTGTCCATGGCCGCACCCCTCTCTGGAATCAGCTTACACGCTGCCGTGGAAACCCGCGAGCGGCCCGCGGGCCGTGCGCGTCATAGCCATGTCGCCATAGAATGATGCGCACCATGAGCGCGACCCCGGCATCCCGGCGTACGAAGTGGACTCCGCTGGCGGCCTTTCTTCTGTTCGGCGCCGCCGTGGCGGCTTCGCGTTTCTCTGCGATGCCTCCGCCTCCATCCCCGCCGGCTCCCTCTCTTTCCGCCGAGGCTCCTTCCGCGCTTGGTCGCGTGCTTGACCGCTCCTTCGGCAATCGCAGCGGCGCCGCCGTGGCCGCAGACGTTTCCTCCGGCAAAATCCTGGCCGCCAGGAACCTCCAGGCGGCTTCGCGCCGGCTGGCGCTCCCGGGCTCCACGCTGAAAACCTTTACGCTGATTACCCTGCTCGAATCCGGCAAGATTCGTCCCAGCGAGACCTTCGTATGTCCCTATAAACTCGAAATCGCAGGCCATCGGCTCGATTGTCCGCATCCGCAGAACCTGGGTCCGCTCGATCCCGCCTCGTGGCTGGCCTATTCCTGCAACAACTTCTTTGCGCACATGGCCGAGCGGCTTACGCCCGAGGAACTGGCGCACGGGCTGAGCGGGTGGGGATTCAGCTCACCCACGCATCTGGCGGCCGGCGAGGCCTCGGGAGAAATCGTTGTCGCGCGTTCGACCAGCGAACTGGAGCTCCAGGCCATCGGCGAATTCGGCATCCATGTGACGCCGCTGGAACTCCTGCAGGGCTTTCGCCGCATTGCGCAGCGCCGCCGCGGGCCCGCTCCGCTGCCGGAAGCGCTGAAGATCGCCATCGCCGGTCTCGAAAGCGGAGTGGATTACGGAATGGCCGCGGGGGCGAAGGTCCCAGGCCTGTCCGTGGCGGGAAAGACGGGAACCTCGCTGGCCGACGAGGGGAATTGGACGCACGGCTGGTTTGCCGGATACGCCCCGGCGGAGGCGCCGGAAATCGTGCTGGTGATTTTCCTCGAGCGCGGGCGCGGGCCCACAGACGCGGCCGGGATCGCGCACAACGTGTTCGCCGCGTATCGAGACGCGCGGGGACACCCGTGAGACTCCCTCTCGGGCCGCGCGTTCTCCAATTCTCACTTCTCGTCTTTCTCTTTGCATCGGCGCCCGCTGCCCGGGCGCAGGCTCAGGCAGAGGTTCGCGTGGGCCTGGGGTGGCTGGCGCTCCCGCAACAGGTGACGATCACCCCGCGAGCAGGCGGCGCGGTGATGCGAACGTGCGCGAGTTGTCCTGCGGCGCGGATGGCCGGCAGCGTCACCTTCACCGCGCAGGAGAACACCCTGCGCGCTGCGGCAGCGAAGCCCTCCGCGGAAATCACCATCGAGGGAGACTACGCCGCCGCCCTTCCAGGGCGCCCGCCGCTGCACAGCAGGTACCCGGCAACGCTGCGCGCGCGCGCCGGGCGAATCCGCGTCGTGCTGCGGATTCCTTTGGAAGACTACGTGGTCCTGGCGCTGGCAGGGGAGAGCGCAGACGCGACATCGGAGGCCACGCTCCAGGCCATGGCCGTGGTTGTGCGCACGTACGCCATCAACCAGCGCGGCCGCCACGCGGCAGAGGCCTTCGACCTTTGCGACACAACGCAC
>DATFZR010000565.1:0-9963 GCA_035314265.1 Candidatus Acidiferrales bacterium | reverse complement strand
GAGACGGATGGCCGCTGGATCGCGGAGGTGCCGGAGCTTTCCGGAGTCCTCGCCTACGGCGCTTCGCGGGAAGAGGCAGTCACTCGCGCGCAGGCCTTGTCTCTCCGCGTTCTAGCCGAACGCCTCGATCACGGCGAAGAGATTCCTCAAGTGCGCGCAGTGTTCTCTATCGTTGCCTGAGCCGTGGCGGATTGGCCATCCACCCGGGCGCCACGCGTTCTAGCTGCTCTCCTCCGCATCGGCTGGTCCATCAAACGCCAATCGGGTTCTCATCGCACGCTCGAGCGAGTGGGCTGGCCGAGCTTTGTTTTTGCGTTTCACGATCGCGAGGAGATTGGCCCACGCATGCTCGCTCGGATCGCAAAGCGGACCGGGCTCGTCCCATCGGATCTTTAGTTAGCGCCCCGACAGAAACGGGTAGTGGTTCGACGCGGCCATGAAGAACAGCAGCGGAAACGAAAGCCAGAAGCCCAGCCGTGACGCCAGATATGCCCGCCGCGCGAGCACCGCGGCCTCCGGCGGCAGCGGCGCACCCTGCTGCACTGCCGCGGTGTGCCAGGCGATCAGCCGCTTCTGGCAGCGCCACACCATGCCCCACACCAGCAGGAACATCACGGTGCCCATCCCGCCGCCGATCGCAATCGAGAGCGTGCGATTGCCCGTCCCGGGCCCGGCAATCAGGTGGACCACCAGCCAGCTTGCGGCCGCGATCACTACGGTAGAAGCCGCGGCGAACACCGCGCCGTTTTTCATCGGCCCCTCGCTCATCATCAGGAAGCCGTGGAGCAGAACGTAGGCGACGACCCACACGCCGAACCAGATGCCCAGCCATTTGCCCATCAGCGCGGGGTTACCGGCATTCACGGCATCTTCTTTCGCCAGAATCATGAAGTAGCGGAAGCCGGCGAGCCACACCGCCACGGACGACCAGCGGAACCACCACATGGCCCTGGGAATCAGCGTGGCGTAGGCCCGCGAGCGGCCTGCCGCGTCCATCTGCTGCATCGCGGGCGTGGAAACCAGGTTGAAGAAATAAAGAAAGCCGATCCACACGATTCCCGCCACCACGTGCAGCCAGCGCAGCACGATCTGCTCGTTGACGGAGCCGTTCTGCGGAAACGAAATCTGCGCGTCCAGAATCGCGGCGAGCGGTGTGTGCAAAGCATGCAGCATGGCGTCTCCCGGGCCGCGCGATTTCCTGCGGCCCCTGCGAGCGACCTAGTGTACCGCGAAGGGCGGCCTGCGCCGCGCGCCCCCGGGAGGGAGACAAACCTGACACGGAGAGCCCGGAGACGCGAAGAACGCGGAGACGGGCAGAAAAAAGGCCCGCGCAGTTGACGCTGCGCGGGCCTCGCAGAACCCTTAGCTGCAGCCGCGACGGCTACTTCTTCGCCGCCTCGTAATTCGCGTTGATCCCGTCCCAATCGAGCGTGTTCCACCACGCTTCCAGGTAGGCGGCGCGTTTGTTCTGGTACTTCAGGTAGTAGGCGTGCTCCCACACGTCCACGCCCATCACGGGTTTGGCGCCGTTCATGATGGGGCAGTCCTGGTTGGGAGTGGAATCAATCACGGCCTTGCCGTCCTTGATAAACAGCCACGACCAGCCGGAGCCGAAACGCTTCAGGCCGGCATCGTTGATCTTGGTTTTGAACTGCGCGAAGTCGCCGAAGCCAGCCTTGATGGCGTCTGCCACCGGGCCTTTCGGGTCGCCGCCGCCGCCCTTCTTCATAATCTTCCAGAACATGGAATGGTTCCAATGGCCGCCGCCGTTATTGCGCACGGCGCCGCGGATGGCCTCGGGCACAGCGTCGAGGTTGCCGATGAGGGCCTCGAGCGATTTTGCGGCGAGGTCGGCCTGGCCTTCGAGGGCCTTGTTCAGGTTCGTTACGTATGCGCCGTGATGCAAGTCGTGATGGATCTCCATCGTCTTTGCGTCAATGTACGGCTCGAGCGCGTCAAATGCGTACGGCAACGGCGGAAGTGTAAATGCCACGGGTTGTGCCTCCACAGAAAAAAGATCCGGGGCCGCGATGGCGGCTACGCCGGTCGTCACAAGGAAGGATCGCCTGTCCACGTGCGCCTCCTGCACTAGAATGGATGCGCGGGTCCCAAAAACGTTTCGTAACGCGGTGCAAGTATACCTCCGGGGCCCCCGGGCAGCAAAAGTGTGGGGGGCAAGGGCAGCCCCCTGGCGCCAAGCGAAGCTCCCGAGTGTCCGCCGCTCTCAAAGCCTCGGCGCCAATCACCCGCAGCCAGAGTAGAATGCGCGGGAAATCGAAGGGGGTGAACGTATGAAGCGAATCCTGGGATGGATGTTGGTGGCGCTCGTGCTCTGCGCGGCGGTTGCGGCGCAGGCCCCGAAGCGCGTGGCTATCCGTGCGGGCAGATTGATTGACGGGAAGAGCGACCAGCCCGTCGCGAACGCCCTGATTCTGATCGAAGACGGCAAAATCGTCTCCGTCACGCCCGGCGGCTCGCCGCCTGCCGGCGTCGAAGTGATTGACCTCGGCCGCGCCACCGTGCTGCCCGGCTTCATCGACACGCACACACACATCCTGTTGCAGGGCGACGTAACCGCCGCGGATTACGACGACCAGCTCCTGAAGCAGTCCATTCCCTACCGCGCGATCCTCGCGGCGCGCAACGCGCACATCGCGCTCTCGCACGGGTTCACGTCCATGCGCGACCTGGAGACCGAGGGCGCCATGTATGCCGACGTGGATGTGAAGAAGGCCATCAACCGCGGCGAGGTGCCCGGCTCGCGAATGTTTGTAGCCACGCGCGCCATGGCGCCCACCGGTGCGTACCCGCTGCTCGGCTATTCCTGGGAGCTGGACATGCCGCACGGCGTGCAGGTGGTGGACGGTGTGGAGGGCGCGCGGCTGGCCGTGCGCCAGCAGTTGAGCCACGGCGCAGATTGGATCAAGTACTACTCCGACCACGGCTACTTCTACGGCCCGGATGGCGTCCTGCACAGCCACGTGAACTTCACCGCCGAAGAAGCGCGCGCCATCGTGGAAGAGACGCATCGCCTGGGACATCGCGTGGCGGCGCACTGCATCGGGTCAGACGGAATCGCCGCGGGTCTGGCCGCGGGCGTGGATACCATCGAGCATGGCGACGGGCTGACCGACGAACTGATCGACCGCGTCGTCGCGCAGAAAGTCTTCTGGGTGCCGACGATCACCGTGGGCACCTACGTGGCCGAGGGCCGCTCCGGCAACTGGCCGAAGATGGTTGAGACGGAGCGCATCGCGTTCGGAAAAGCCCTGCGCAAGGGCGTGAAGATTGCCTTCGGCACAGACGTGGGCGGCTTCCCCTGGACCGAAATCAACCAGGCGCGCGAATTCCACTACTACGTCGAATATGGCATGACGCCGATGCAGGCCATTCGCACGGCCACCACCACCGCCGCGGACCTTCTGGGATGGGGCGACCGCCTCGGCTCGATCGAGCCGGGCAAAATCGCGGACATCGTTGCCGTTGCCGGCGATCCGCTGGCAGACATCAGTGAACTCGAGCACGTCGCCTTCGTCATGAAGGATGGAAAGGTCTACCGGAACGACTTGAAATAGAGGACCGCGCGGCTCTTTCCACCAGTCACCAGTCACGAATCACCAGTCACCTTCAAACTGGCTGCTTCGACCACCGACTCGATGGCCTCAACCACCAGCGCGGGCTGATCCAGCAACAGCCAATGCCCGCCTTCCCGCGCGATGATGTGGCGGCCGCGTGACGACTGGCAGGCCAGCGCATCCTGCTGCGCCGCGCGGGCGGGCGACGGGTTCGCCGCCGTCATCACCACGAACGGCAAATCTCCGAGCGATCCACAGGCGGCCACCTCGCGCGCGCTTTCCGGCAGATGCAAAAGGTGATTCGCGAGCGCGAAGAACGGCGCGGGCCGGCTCCAATGCGCCTGCGCCACGGGACGCAGCTCCGCCGGATACTTCATTACCTGGCCGACCATGCGCGTCACCAAATCGAGCGCGGCAGGCCCGAAGGCCCGCGTCACCGTTACGGGAACGCCCTTGGAACCCCTGCCGAGCCGGTTCAGGCAGAAGCGCACCACGCCCACGCGCGCAAGGCGCCCGCCGAGACGCGAAAAGAGAGCCCCGCCCAAGTGCCGCCGCCGGCGCTCGCCTTCCGGATGCGCCCATTCCGATGCGTCCGGCGAGTCCACCATTACCAGGCCTGCCGCTTCCACCGGCCAGCGCTCCACATACAGCCGCGCCACGTAGCCGCCAAACGAATGGCCCACCAGAATGTACGGCCCGGGAACCTCGGCGGTATGGAGCGCAGCGCGCAATTCTTCCGCCAATCGCGAAGCAATACGCGGCCCGTGCGCGCGTCGCGGTGCATCGCTCCAACCGAAACCCGCGCGGTCATAGGCATAGACGCGCGCAAATCGCGCGGCCAGCGCCTGCACGATTTTCCAGGAAAGGGAAGACGCGCCGATGCCCGCGTCGAGAATCACCGTTGGGCCGGAGTCGCCCATCGAATCCAGATGGAGGCGCGGCGATGCATTTCCCGCGATGGCCACAAGCCGGCCGGGCGGAGGGAATCGCCGCGCGTCGCGGGCCGCGCCCAGCGCCTGATAAATCAGCCCGGCTGCGACAAGCGTGGCAGGCAATGCAAAGACGATCAGGAGAAGAGCGAGCGTCATGGCAGCGACAGGCCGATTCTACCGCGTCCTCGGAACCTGCCGGGGGACGCTATTGTTGCCGGCTGCTCTTACGATTTTGCCGGTGCAGCACCCGGACGGGCATGCGCGGGCGTGGATTTGGTCCCAGCCCCGGCTGCGTGCTTCGCGGAGCCGGCCGCCGCGTCTGTGCCGCGCATGGCGCTGGGCTGCCGCGCCAACTCGATAAAAGCGGCGGCGGCCCTGGGGAGGCTGCGGTCGCGGCGATACACCAGGCCCAGTTCGCGCCAGCTTTCCAGGCCCTCAATTTCAATCAAGCGCACCTCGCCGGCGCGCTCCGCATCTTTCGCAAAACTCGCGGAGATCAACGAGACGCCCAGCCCTGCGGCCACGAAGCGTTTGATCATCCCCACGCTCGGCAGTTCCATGCTTACGCGCAGGCGGCCGCGATACGGCCGGAACATTTTGTCCAGCAACTGGCGCGTATGGCCCGTGCGCGGAAAGATGAGCGGCTGCTCGGCGATGTCGCGCACCTTTACGGTTTTGCGTCCCGCGAGCGCGCTCTGGCGCCCAACCATTAGCACCAGCCGGTCGCGGAAGATCACGTGAATCCTCAACCGCGGCGACTTTACCGGCAGCGTGACGATGCCCACGTCCACGCGCCCTTCCTCCACGCCTTCCAGAATCTTCCGGCTGAAGTTGCGGTACACGCTGATCTGCACGGAGGGATACAGGCGGTGGTATTCCGCAAAAATATCCGGCAGCACGTAGAGGCAGGTGGCTTCATTCGCGCCGATCAGCAGCACGCCGCGCGGATTGGGGCCCTGATCGGCAACGGCGCGGCGCGATTCCTGCCGCATGCCGAGCATCCGGGCCGCGTATTCCAGCAGCACCTCGCCCGCAGGAGTGAGCTGCACGGTCTTCGCGGAGCGATCCAGCAGCCTTTCGCCGTATTCCTGTTCGAGCTGGCGGATTTGCGCGCTCACCGCGGATTGCGAGCGAAACACCTTCTGCCCCGCGCGCGAAAAGCTGCGCAGTTTCACCACCTCGATGAATGTCGTTAGTTGGTCGAAGTCCATGGCTCGCCAACGATTATAGCGGAGAAACCGTCATGCATCGTGAATGATGGCCCGGCGCCAGCCCCGCGCCGGTGGTCAGGAGACGGCTTCCAGCGGCACGGGCGCCTCCGCCTGCCGGCTCGGAGCAGGCGCGCGCAGAAGATCTTCGAGACGGCGATGGGGCGCCAGCGACGCCGCCCAGGTCTCCGCGATCGTGGACGAGCGGTACATGGGCTCGAGCCGCACCAGCGGCAAGGAACCGCGCCGGCGCAGCAATTCTTTCGCCCGAGGGCTTCCCGTCAGCCGCAAGTGCTCCCGCAGCACGCGCCGCAAGGAAATGTGCTCTTCGTAATCCAATTCCGCCGGCCGCACGAATTCCGTGTGATAGCAGTCGTCGCGCAGGGCGTCCAGCGGCACGTACGCGAGGCCGCCGGTCATTCCCGAGCCGAAGTTTTTCCCCGCCGGACCCAGGATCACCACCACGCCCGCCGTCATGTATTCGCAGCCGTGGTGCCCCACCCCTTCGACCACGGCCAGCGCGCCGCTATTCCGCACGGCAAAGCGCTCTCCGGCGCGCCCGGCAATAAAGAGCGTGCCGGAGGTAGCGCCGTAAAGGACCGTGTTGCCGGCGAGCACGTCGCCGCGGGCAGACGCTTCCGGCCCCGCCGTGATCGCAATGGCTCCGCCGCTCAGTCCTTTCCCCACGTAGTCGTTGGCCTCGCCTGTGAGCCGAAAGTGGACGCCGGGAACCAGGAACGCCCCGAAGCTTTGTCCTGCCGCGCCGCGGAACTCGCATTCCACCACGCGCGGCGCGGGCTTGCCCGCCAGGCGCCGGCGCAGCAACTCGCCGCTCAGGCGTGCGCCCGTGGCGCGATCGGAATTCACGATGGGAAATGTGCGCGGCGCAAAGGCCACCTCGCTGGGCAAATCCAGCAGGCGCTCGAGTTCCGCGTGCAGGCCGCAAGCGCTCTCCGCCGCGCGGGAGATCTGCTGGGGCGCCTTCGGCGCCGGTTCCAGCAACACGCTGAGAGCGCCCGTAAAGGCCGCCGCACGCGGATGCACGCGCAGCCGCTGCGTGTGGCCGCGAATCTCGGAAAGAGAAAAGGCCCCGAGCTGCGCGAGCCACTCGCGCACTTCGCGGGCCACGCCGCGGAAGTACTCCACGGCCATTTCCGGGCGGCCTGCGAAGCGCAGCCGCAGCGTCTCATCCTGCGTGGCAATGCCCACCGGGCACGTGTTCAGGTGGCACTGCCGCGCCATGACGCAGCCGATGGCCAGCAGCGCAGAGGTGCCGAATCCGAATTCATCGGCGCCCAACAGCGCCGCGAACACAACGTCGCGCCCGCATTTCAGCCCGCCATCCACGCGCAGCCGCACACGCTCGCGCAGGCCGGCGCGCAGCAGCGTGCCGTGTGCCTCGCTCAGGCCCGCCTCCCACGGGAGGCCCGTGTTTTTGATCGAGGTCAACGGCGAGGCGCCTGTTCCGCCGTCGAATCCGCAGATGCTGATGACGTCGGCGCCGGCTTTCGCCACTCCGGCCGCAATCAGCCCCACGCCCGCGCCGGACACCAGCTTCACGCCGATGCGCGCACGCGGATTCACCTCGCGCAGGTCGTAGATCAATTGCGCCAGGTCTTCGATGCTGTAGATATCGTGGTGCGGCGGAGGAGAGATGAGAGTCATCCCGGCCACCGCGTGGCGCAGCCGCGCGATGTAGGGCGTGACCTTCGAGGCGGGGAGCTGGCCGCCCTCACCCGGCTTGGAGCCCTGGGCCATTTTGATTTCGAGCTCGTGCGCGTGCACCAGATACGTGGTGGTCACGCCGAAGCGCGCGGAGGCCACCTGCTTGATGCGGTTGGCTGCTTCCGGGTCGTGGAGATAGATGTCCGGATCTTCACCACCCTCGCCTGTATTGCTGCGCGCGCCCAGGCGGTTCATGGCCACGGCCAGCGTGCGGTGCGCCTCCGGGCTCAACGCGCCGAGCGACATGGCTTGCGTGGAAAATCGGGAGAGGATGGCGAACTCGTCTTCCACCTCGCCGAGCGGCAGCGGCTCGGCGGGAGCGAAATCCAGCAGGTCGCGCACAGCCACAGGCTCACGCTGTACTGCCAGGGCGGCAAATGCGCGGTAATTCTCTTCCGTTGGCGTGGCGATGTATTGGTGCAGCCGGCGGACAACGTCCGGCGAAGACGCGTGCCGCTCTCCGCCCTGGCGGTAGCGGTACAGGCCGGCGTCGTGCAGGCTGATGGCCCCGGATGAAAACGCCGCGCGATGCCGCGCCACGCAGTCGGCCAGCAATTCCGCGAGCAGCCTCGAGCCGAACACGGCGGTCGCGTCCTCCAGGAATTCGGAGCAGACTTCCTCGGCAATTCCCACCACCTCAAAGAGCTGGCTGTTGCGGTAGCTGGAGATGCAGGAGATGCCCATGCGCGCCAGCACTTTGCGCAGGCCGAGGTCCACGGCCTGGCGGTAACGGTCCGCTCCGCCCGCGCTCGCACGTTCGGCCAGTTCCAGCGCCAGGAACGGATGCACGGCGCTCGCTCCCGCGGCAACCAGCAAGGCCACGTGATGCGTCTCGATTACCTGGCCGGACTCGATGAGCAGCGGCACGTGCCACAAGCCCGCGCGCACCATGGCTTTCCACGCCGCGGCAACCGCCAGCAGGGCGGGCAAGGCGGCGCGGCGCTCGCACAGGCTGCGGTCTGTGAGCACGATCATTCCGTCACGCGCGGCGCAGCTTCCCGCCTCGCGGCGCACGCGGTCCAGTGCGGCCTTCGCCGCGCCCGCGCCGCCCGAGGCCTCGAATGTGAAATCCACTTCGCGGACGCGCGGGAAGAGTCTTCGCAGGCGCTTCATCTGGATTGCGTCGGCCACCGGCGAGGGCAGCAGCGCGCGCCTGCCCAGGCGCACGTCGAGCGACATCACGTGCGATTCCCGCAGCGGATCAATCGGAGGATTCGTCACCTGCGCGAACCGCTGCTTACAGTAGTCCCACAGGGGACGCCGGACGGCAGACAGAAAGGCGGGAGGAGCGTCATCACCCATGCTCCAGACTGCTTCCTTGCCCTCCGAGCCCAAAGGGAAGAAGAGGAGGCGATGCTGGTCGTCTGTCCAGCCGTATGCGGCGGCACTGCGCTTCCATTCCTGTGGCGCGAGTTGCGGCGCGCAAACCTCCGGCTCCTTCGGAGACGGCAGAACGGAAACCGGCGCGCACCGCCGCGGCTGCCTTGCGGCCGGAGAGGCCAGCGTTCCCGCCAAGCCGCCGTTGCGGTAGATCTTGCCGCGAGCCGCATCCACCAACAGCATCTCTCCCGGGCCCAGGCGCTGGCGTTCCACCACTTGCTTATCGGCCAGATCGGCGAGGCCCACCTCTGACCCCGCGATCACCAGGCCGTCTGCGGTGAGCGTGTAGCGGAGCGGCCTCAGCCCGTTGCGGTCGAGCTTTGCGCCCACCTGCCGTCCGTCTGTAAAGACGAGAGCCGCCGGACCGTCCCAGGGCTCCTGTTCCCAGGCCGCGGAATCGAGAAAACGGCCCATCGCGGGTTCCATGGCCGGGTCCGATTCCCACGCCGGGGGAACCAGCCGCGACATGGCGGCGGAGACGCTGTATCCCTGCTGCAGCGTCACCTCCAGCGCATTGTCCAGGCTCGCCGAATCGCTCACTCCTTCTTCGAGCGCACTGAACCGCGCGTCGGCCCGCAGCTCTTTTCGCAGGTGGGCCGCGCGCGCCCGCATCCAGCGGCGATTGGCCCCAATCGTATTGATTTCACCGTTGTGCGCCAGGCAGCGGAAGGGCTGGGCCAGCGACCAGCTCGGGCGCGTGTTGGTCGAGTAGCGCTGGTGGAACACCGCAAAGGGCGCCGTGAATTCCGGGCTCGAGAGATCCGGATAAAACACGGCAAGCTGCCAGGGCACCAGCAGCCCCTTGTAGACCACCGTGCGCGAGGAGAGCGAACAGAAATACAGGCCGTCGGGCGACTCCGCCTCAATCCGCTTTCGCAGCAGGAAGAGCGAGCGTTCGAAATCCTGTGTGCTACGGCCGGGAGCGAAAAAGAACTGCCGGATCGCCGGCAGGGTGGCCGCCGCCTTGGGTCCCAGGACGGAAGGATCCACCGGAACATGGCGTGTGCCAAGAAACTGAATTCCGGCGCGGCGCGCGGCGGATTGCACTGCCCGGCAGCCGGATTCGAGTGCCCAGGGGGGGATGAAGGCGAATCCGAGTCCAAACCTGCCGGGCAGACTGATTCCCTCCAAAGCCGCGCACCG
>DATFZR010000564.1:0-4975 GCA_035314265.1 Candidatus Acidiferrales bacterium | reverse complement strand
CTACTACATCTGGTACGCCGCGCCAAAACCACACTGACCACGCCTGCCCCGGCATTAAAGGGAGACCCGCAAATCGCGCTCCCGGCACGGTAGCCACGGTCAGCGCTTTTCTGACCGTGGGCTTTTCCTACGATCCAGCCGGCCCTGGCAAATAACCGCCTAACGCGAGCCCCAAAACCACCGCAATCCGGAATGACACAGGCCGCGTGGGGACTCCCTGGGAGCCCTTCCCGTCCGCGCCAGCACCTCTACCCGCCCAACCCGGCCCGCGCCGTTTCTAGACCCTGTGCGCCGGGGGCACAGGCCAATCTAATAGGCTCGGGAAACGCCCGTCACACTCTACAGGCGGCCATCCGGCCATAAACGGCGGAAACCAGCCAATTTCTGAGCCGATTTTAGCAACCCCTGCACGTCCAGCCAGCCCCCCGCATCCGATACCCTCATCCCTGATTCAGCGCCCGCACTTGCTCCCACACCGGCTCCGCCACGGGAATGCCTTTTTCCAGGTTCTCCCGGCGCGTGGCCAGCACCTGCTGGCCGGGATAGCGGACCTGCTCGCCCTTTTCCTCCGTGCGCGATGCGATCTGCTCGATTACCTCGTCCACACGGGAGGCAACGCTCGCTGCGCCGGCAGAGCCGGCGTCAAACGCGAGGAACACCTGCGAAAGCCCCGATTCTTTTTCCGGATCGCGTTCAATCGTGTGCGTGAACTGGCCGCCCGAAAGAAGTCCTGCCACCAGATCGAGCACGAGCGCGAGCCCCGAACCTTTCCAGTATCCAATGGGCAGCGTTCTCTGTGTTTTTTCGATCGCCGCCGCATCACGGGTCAGGTGGCCCTGCTCATCAAATCCGCCCGGCACAGGCAACTGCTCGCCCCTCTTTGCGTACGATTCGAGCGCGCCATAGGAAAACTGCGACATCGCCATGTCCAGCACCACATGCCCGGCCGCCCTGGGCACCGCGATCACCAGTGGATTGTTGCCCAGCAGCGGCTCGCTCGCGCCCCACGGCGGGAGATTGGGCAGCGTGTTCGTCCAGCACATGCCAATCATCCCGGCATCGGCAGCCTGCCACCCGTAGCTTCCGCCGCGCATCCAGTGGTTCGTGTTGGCCAGCGCCACGCACCCGAGGCCGTGAGCGCGCGCCAGTTCCATCGCTCGCGCCATTGCGGCGTGCGCGTTCAAGTTGCCTGGGCCGCGACGCCCATCCCAGCGCTCGAGCGCGCCCCGGCTGGCCGTGAGCGCGGGTGTTGCGCCGATCTTCACCTTCCCGCTTTTGATCGTGCGCACGAACCGCGGAAAACGGTTCACCCCGTGCGAGTAGACGCCGTCACACGTCGTCTCCGCAAACAGACGCGCACAAAGCTCCGCACGCGCCGCCTCAAAGCCAAGCTTTACGAGCGCGCCGCGCAACGCCTCAAAGAGTTCGGTGTAGGAGACTCGGTGCATGCGTCTCGATTCACGTCATTGTGGCACGCCCGGCAGCGCATATCCTGCAGCGGCATCTTCGAGCGGCAGAATCCAGTCGTTGCCGCGGCCGTTGGCAGGCGGCGTGTAGGTCTGGATACCCCAGCGGTCGGTCTCCTGAGCGCGTCCTGCTACTTGCGGCTGGCCTCGAGATCGGGGCGGGAGGGCGAGCCGGTCATTGGTTCACTCCACTGGCCAGGAAGCCCCCATCCACCACGAGCAGATGACCGGTGACAAAGCTGGCGGCCTCCGACGCCAGGAACACGGCGGCGCCCATCAGTTCGTCCAGCTTGCCGAACCGCCGCATGGGCGTGCGCGTGAGAAATTCCCGGCCGCGCGGAGTGCCGTCGAGCAACTTGGAATTGAGGTCGGTCCGGAACAGGCCGGGAGCGATGGCATTCACGCAGACGCCGTAGGGCGCCCATTCGATGGCCAGCGACTTGGTGAGCGAAGCCACCGCCGCTTTGCTGGCGCTGTAGGCGGCCACCTCAAACAGCGCGACGAAGGAGGAAAGGGAAGCGATGTTGATGATGCGGCCCCACCTGCGATCGAGCATCTGGGGACCGAACACCTGGCACGCGCGCAGCGTGCCGTTGAGGTTGGTCTCCATGATGGCGTTCCACTCCTCTTCGGAAACGGCCAGCGTGGGGGTGCGCTTCGTGGCGCCGGCGCAATTGACCAGGATGTCTACGCCGGAGAATTTGGCCCGGGCCGCGGCGAGCAGGGATTCCAAGCTGTCGCGGTGCGTGACGTCGCAGGTATGGACGAGCGAGGCGCGGCCGAGCTTTTCCACTTCTGCGGCGGCGGATTCCACCAGAGCGGTCCGGCGGCCCGTAGGGATCACGTTCGCTCCGGCCTGCGCCAAGGCCCGGGAGAGCGTGAGGCCGATGCCGGAGGTTCCGCCGAGAACGACGGCCGTTTTTGACGACAGGTCGAATGCCGGGAATGTCATCGCGGGCCTTTTGTAAGAGTGCTGCTCATGAATAGCCATCATACGCGAATCGCCCGCGACGGTGGAACGATGGCCCACGCGGCGGAGGAGAATCAACTTGTCATCCTGGAGTGGAATCCTCGAAGATCGGGGCGAGGACACTTTGTGATCGTGCTGCTGATGGGAACCACCGGCGCCGGAAAGACAACCGTGGGGACGCTCTTGGCCGCGCGGCTCGGCTGGGAGTTTGTGGATGCCGACGCGTTCCATACTCCCGCTAACGTGGCCAAAATGAGGCAGGGAATCGCGCTTGACGATGCGGACCGGCTGCCGTGGCTCGACGCCGTTCGCGAGCAGATCGCGCTGCGGATCAGCCGGAAGCGCGACGCGGTGCTGGCCTGCTCCGCGCTGAAGAAGTCGTACCGGGAGATGCTTTGCGTCGGACCGGACGTGAAGCTCGTCTACCTGCGGGGAACCTATGCGGAGATTCGCGACCGCTTGCGGCTGCGCGGCGGGCATTTTGCCGGTGAATCGCTGCTGGCCAGCCAGTTCGCAACCCTCGAAGAGCCCGGCGATGCGTTGCGCGTGGCGGTGAGCCAGACGCCCGGCAGCATCGTTCAGGAAATTGTGGACGGCCTGGGTCTCACCCAGTGAGACGCGCGGCTCCGTCACACTTCCTGGCGTGAGAGATAGTGCACGTCTGAAGCGCCGCGCATACGCGCGGCGGCATCCTCCGGCGTGATGTCGCGTTGCGGCGTGGCCAGCAATTCGTATCCCACCATGAATTTCTGCACCGTGGCGGAGCGCAACAGCGGCGGGAAATAGTGCGCGTGCAAATGCCATTCCGGGTGCGGCGCGCCCGGGGGCTGCTGGTGGAATCCCATGGAGTAGGGGAACGGCGCGTTGAAGAGATTGTCGTAGCGAGTAGTGAGGCCGCGGATGATATCGGCCAGATCCTCGCGCTCGGAATCGACGAGAGCTTCGAGAGCGCCCGTGTGGCGCAGCGGCAGCAGCAGAGTTTCAAACGGCCACAGAGCCCAGAAAGGCACAACAGCCACCCACGAGTCATTCCGGCAAACCACGCGCACGCCGCGCTCGAGCTCCAGTTCGAGATAGCGGCAGAGCAGGCATGCGCCATGGCGGAGGGAATGGTTTTCGAAGGAAGCCTGCTCGCGCGCGGTCACGTTGGGCAGCGAGGCGCTGGCCCAGATCTGGCAGTGCGGATGGGGATTGCTGGCGCCCATCATCGCCCCGCGGTTTTCAAAGATTTGCACGTGCCGCACCCAGGGCTTCGCGCCAAGGGCTTTGCTTTGCGCAACCCAGGCATCCACGACTGCGCGGATTTGCGCGGGCTCCATGCGGGGCAGCGCCAGATCGTGGCGCGGCGAGAAGCACACCACGCGGCAGACGCCTTGCTCCGGCTGCGCGACGAGCAGGTTTTCAATTTCCAGGCCGCCTGCAGGGGAATCTTCGAGGAGGGCAGGGAAGTCGTTGTCGAAAACGTGCGTTCCTTCGTAGGCGGGATTGCGCGCGCCCGCGGCCCGTGCGTTTCCCGGACAGAGGTAGCAATTTGCATCGTAGCGCGGGACGCCTTCCGGGGGCTTTGGTTCCACCTGTCCCTGCCAGGGGCGCAGGTTGCGCTGCGGGGAGACGAGCACCCACTCCTGTGTGAGCGGGTTGAATCGCCGGTGGGGAGATTCGGTCCAGTTCTTGTGGCTCACGGGATGAGTTTCCGCTACGCGTTCCGGCATTTCTTCAATTCGCTCTGCGCCTTGGGCCGCGCGGCAGATGTGGATTTCCGGGCGTAGCCCTGTGGCCTGCTCGTAGTCGCGCGCCACTTGCCGGGAGAATTCTTCACAGCGGCGCGCGTCAACCAGGGCTACTACGCAGCCGCCGAAGCCGCCTCCGCTCATGCGGGCGCCGTAGGCCCCCGGTTGCTTTGCGGCCAGGGCGGCCATCACGTCGAGCTCGGCGCAGCTTACCTGGTAGTCGTCGCGCAGGCTGGCGTGCGATTCGAGCATCAGCGTGCCGAACTGCGCCAGGTGGCCTGCGCGCAGGGCGTGCGCGGCCGCGGTGACGCGGAGATTTTCGGAGACGACGTGGCGGGCGCGGCGGTAGACGATCTCGCGCAGGAGCGCTTTGTGCTGCTCGAGTTGTTCGAGGGAGACGTCGCGTAACGCGCGAACTTCCGGCAGCGCGGCGGAAAGCGCTTTGACCGCTTCGTCGCATTCCGCGCGCCTGCGGTTGTATTCCCCGGAGGCGTGCGCGTGCTTTACGCGCGTGTCGCAGACGACGATGGACACATCCGTGGGAAGGGGCAGGGCTTCGTATTCGAGCGACCTGCAATCGAGCAGCAGTGCGTGGCCGGATTGTCCGTGGAGAGAGGCAAACTGGTCCATGATGCCGCAGCGCATGCCGGCGAATTCGTTTTCCGCCTGCTGGCAGAGGCGCGCGATTTGCAGGCGGGCGAATTGTTCGCCGGCCAGATCCAGCAGGGCGCAAGCCACGGCCACTTCCAGGGCGGCGGACGAGCTGAGGCCGGCGCCGATGGGAACTTCGCTGGAGATGAGCAGGTTCG
>DATFZR010000563.1:0-2991 GCA_035314265.1 Candidatus Acidiferrales bacterium | reverse complement strand
CTGCAGCTCGCCCAGATGCTCGCCAATCTGGGAGCTGTCCACGAGCGCGGCGAGCGCCGCCAGCTTCATCTTGGCGGGGTCGGGATCATCGCCGCGAGTCCAGAAGCGGGCGAACAGGCTTCCACCCAGGGGATCGTCGCCGGTCTGCAGGGTAATACCTTCGCGCGCCCAGTCGAGCCAGAGCTTTGCGTTCTTGGTATCGCCCGCCGCCAGCCGCCGCAGCACTTCCGCGCCAACCATGAAGTATTCGTCGCCCACGCTGACAATCCGGTTACCGCCGGGCTGGTGCGAGATGAGAAACACCACGGGCGGCGCACCGATGGGCTGGGCGCGGACTCGATAGCCGGAGGCGTCGTCTCCTTCAACGGAGAATTTCAGGTTGGAGAAAACGGTGTCCAGAATCACGGCGTCGGGGATGCCTTGCGTCCTGAAGTGCGAGCGCGTGGTGACGTTCTCGCGGCTGAAGAGCTCCGCAACGTCCTTCTTGTCGCCGGGATCGAATTCGATGATCCGGAGGATTTTGTCGGGCGTGAACCCGGCCTCCATCAGGCACATAAAGTAGTCCTGCACGACGCGGTTCACGTTGGTGGCGGGCAGGAGCAGTTGTTCATACGGCCGGACGTTGGAGAGGGCCTGAATCCGGGCGCGCACGTCCGCGGAGCCTTGCTGGCCGGCGGAGGCGCTGAGCAAAGCAACGCCCTGGGGGTACATGCGGAGCTTGAACAGGAGATTCGCGGCGTTCATCAGAGCGCCGCTCCGATCCGCGTCGCTCGAGGTGCGCCGTCCGGCCTCCGCGATGCCAGCTTCGGGGCCCTGTTCCACGGCCGCCGCCGCTGCCAGGATGCTCTGGCGCGTGGCGTTTCCCGGCAGGCTCGCGGCTTTCTCCGCGGCTTCCTTCCAGCGCTGGCTATAGGCGAGCACGTAGAGCAGGTTGTCGTCGTATTCCTTTGAGCGGCGCGGGTCCAACGTGGCCACCGCCTTGTATTCCTCGACGGCCTGGCCGAGATGGGCCTTGGAGGAGTAGCGGTTGCCGTTGGCGTCGTACTCGAGCAGGATGGCCAGGTTGGCCTTGGTGGCGTAGTCCTTGGGATCGAGCTCTGCCGCCTTGCGGTAGGCGGCGATCGCGCCCTCCAGGTCGAATCCGGTGCCGAATCTACGGCCGATCAAATCGTGCTGCAGGATCCAGGCTTGCGTCTGGAAGGCCACCGGCGAGGTGGCATCGAGCGTGACCGCCTTCTTCGCCTCATCGCGCGCTTGCTGTCCCAGGCCGGCATCGAGCATGGCGTAGGCAATCTGCGAGTGATGCAGCGCCTCGGCGGGATGGAGAGCCACCAGCGAAGCGTATGAGGCCAAAGCTTCCTTCACGCGGCCTTCCGCTTGCAGCGCCGCGCCCTCCTGCACAAAGCGGATGAGGATCCCGTCGGAGTTGCGCAGCTTGGTGTCCGCCAGGCGGAATGCCTGGAGCTCTTCAACGGTGTAGCGCGGCTTGGCGGAATCGAACCTAACGATCGCGGAGACCGAGCCGTCCGCTTCCTTCTTGAAGTGTTCGGTGACGCTCGCCGGGCCCAGGGGGATGTTGCGGTCCTCGGGCAGGGGCTGCGCGGCAAACGTGGGCGGCGGCACGATGTGGTAGCGCCACTCAATGGCGACCTGCTCGAAGAAAACGTCGTGCGTTCTCTTGTTGCTCTCCGCCTGATCCGCGCTGGGCGCCTCTTCGTCCCCCTGCGGCTGCACCGCTGCGGGCAACTGGTTGACGATTCCCGAGGGATAGATGACGACGACGGCATCGTTGAGGCTCGAGTAGCCGCGTTTTCCGCGCGCGGCCTCGAGACGCAGGGAAAAATCCTTTGTCAGGTCGGTGCTGGGCGCATGCGTGGCGCTGGTGAGGGCCTCGGCCGAATACTCGTCTTTCATGTATTTCTCGAGAGCCTCGTGTGTCTCCTTGGCGTCTGTTTCCCCGTAGGCCGCGCGGTAGTTGCTCTCCATGGCGCCGCGCGGCTCCGAGGTTTCCACGATGCGTGCGGGTCCGTACTCGGCGAGGGTGAAGTCGCGCTTTTCAACCAGCAGGTTATTGCCGGGCGCGGCCACGGGAATGCGCAGAAGCGACGTGGTGCCGGGATCGACCACCAGCGCCAGGCGCCCCTGGTCCATCCAGGGCAGACTGCCGGGATCGAGATACTCCGCGGTGGCGTCAATAAACCTGCCGGGTGCTCCGGGCAGGTAGACGATGGCGTGGTCGAACAGGCCGAGGCCGGGCAGGTCGGGGTTCACGTCGTCTGAGCCGCGCGTGGAAAGCAGCGCGAGCTGCGCGGGAATTCCCACGGCCTTCAGGAGCGAGACGAGAACCACGGCCTTGTCTTTGCAGTCCCCGTACTTGCGCCCCACGGTCTCCTTCGGCGAGTGAGGAATCAGGCTGGAGATGCCGAACTCGACTCCCGTGTAGCGCACCTGCTGGTGGAGCGAGGTGAGCAGCCTGCGGAGCAAAGCTTCGCCGGAGAGGCCTTTGCTGCCTTCAAGCAACACAGAGACGTCGGCGGGGCGCAGCGACGACTCCACGGCGTGGTAGTAGGCGGCGGCCACCGCGTTCCAGGATGAGGCTGCGGAAAAATCTACGGCCGGCCACAGGGGCACATCGTCGGGCAGCGCCTTGTCTTTATTGTGGATGGCCTTCAGCAGCCCCTGCTCGAAGCGCAGGGAGGATGTTCCGTTCGATTCTGCTTTCTTGATTTCCACGTCGGGCAGAAGGCGCGTGGAATAGCGCAGCGCCATGGAAGTGGGCGCGTCAATGGTCAGTACGGAGCGCAGCACGGGCTCGTCGTGGCCGAAATAGATGCGGCGGCTGAAGGCGCCGGGGAACAACGCGGCGGTGTCTTCCACGACGACTTCCTCTTCCACAATCGAGCCGACGGTAACGGCCGGCAGAGGGCCGGAGAAGTTGCGCGCGTCGTCATAGACTTCCGGCCGCTCGGCGCCTGCCGCGGCATCGGTGAG
>DATFZR010000562.1:0-7899 GCA_035314265.1 Candidatus Acidiferrales bacterium | reverse complement strand
GACCGTGGGGACGCCGACGTGCTGCCCGGCCATCATGAGGAGAAAGTGTTCGATGTCGTTTTCGGAGAGGATGACGACGGGGCGATCGGCGGAAAGGCCGCGATCAAGGAAAGCCTGACCGACGCTGCGGATGCCTGCCAGGGCCTGCGCGAAGGTGAGGGTGCGCCACGGGCCTCCGACGGCGCGCTTGGCGAGGCACACGCGATCAGGCGCGACGGCGGCCCAGTGCACGATGCGGTCGGTGAGAACTTTGGGATAGGGGCGGAGCGCCTCCGCAGGACGCACCAGCAACGCGCCGCCGGGAAGGGATTCGACAGTTGCTCCGGAGGTGCGCATGGCGGCGTGACGCAAGCGACCGGCGGATGGGGTGGCTTCAGCGGTAGCGGGGCGGTTGTTCATGGTCGTCTGACTTTGGCGGCTTCGAGTCTAAAGGCCGACTCCTTCCTTCGTCAGGACAAGTAGAAGCCGGCGCTACCTTGAAGCCGCCAAGTGCGACAAAAGTTCCTGCGACGCGATCGTCCAGCCGAAGAACGACTCCACATTGTATAACGTCGCTTGCTGCAAGGACGGCGGTCCAGCTTGCAGGCAGCAGTCCGTGAGCAGGATGGGCCAGTATTCGTGGAAGAAGGCGTCGCGGATGGTGGACTCCACGCACACGTTGGTGGCGATGCCGGTGAAGAAAAGATAGCGGATGCCCCGCGCGCGAAGCTGCTCATCGAGCGAAGTGCCGACAAATCCGCTGTAGCGCGTTTTTAGAATGACGAGGTCGCCGGGCTGGGGCGCGAGTTCATCGGCAATCGCGACGTCCCAGGTGCCTTCGATCAGCAGCTTCCCTTTCCATTCCGGGTTCTTGGCCATCAGGCAGAGCGCCGTCTCTTTGCGCGGATTCGGGGAGTCGGGCCCGCCGCCGGTGGACAAATCCACGGTGTAGCCCATTTGCAAGTAGACGATGGGAATTCCGGCAGGACGAGCGGCGGCCAAGACGCCTGCGATTCCGGAGATTACCGGCGGTGAGCCGGAAATGTCGAAACCGGCGCGGTCCAGCATGCCGCCGGGGATGGCGAATGCGTTCTGCATGTCCACGACCACGACGGCCGACTTCTGAAGGTCCACTTCGAGCGGTTCGGGCCGGGCATTGAATTTGCAAAGGTTGGGCATTGCCGCGGATTTCTGAGCGTCACGCTTCGTACAGTTTTTTCACGAGCCGGCTCTTCATTTCAAAGCGGGGCAGCGTACCGGGCGGCACCAGCTCGACCGCCGAGGAAACGCTCAATACCGATTTGATCTTGCTCTCCGCCTCGCGCCGCAGCTCCGCCAAATCCAGCGAAGCGTCTGCAAACTCCGCCTGGACCTTCAGAGGAGGTTTAACGCCGGGGCCGGGCTCGTCGAGCAGAATCTGGATTTCGCCGGTGGTGCGCGGGCTGAGGCCGGCGATCACGTCTTTTACGGCGGAGGGAAAGACGTTGACGCCGAGAACGATGAGCATGTCGTCTGTGCGTCCCACGCAGCGTAGCTTAAACCCGGTGCGGCCGCAAACGCACGAAGTGCCGAGGATGCTCACGCGGTCGCGGGTGCGGAAGCGAAGCAGAGGCACGCATTCGCGGTCCAGGCTCGTGTAGACCAGCTCACCGGAAACGCCGGTCTCGATGGGCAGCGTCGCGCCGCTCTCCGGATCCACCACTTCGACGTAAACGTATTCCTGGCCGTTGTAGTGCATGCCCGACTGGTCGGGACATTCGGCGAAAACAATCGGGGCCATATCCGCGCTGCCTAGGCCTTCGGTAACGCGGCCTCCGTAGGCCTGCTGCAGTTTCGCGCGGACGGAGGGAATGCCCGCGCCGGGCTCCGCGCCGCAGACGATTTTCTCGAAGCCCAACTCGCTGGGATCGATGCGCGTTTCGCGGCGCACGTAGTCCGCCAGATAGGCCGCGTAGGATGGCGTGCAATGCAGCGCGTTGGCATGCAGCGTCCGGGCAATCATCACCAGCTTTTCTGACGCGCCGGTGCCGACGGGAACGAAGGTTGCGCCGATGTGCTCGATGGCGTCCTTAACAGGCAGGCCGCCGGCAAAGAGCGTGAGGCTGGCGCCGTGCATGACGATATCGGTGGGCCGAATGCCCTGTGTGTAGAAGGAGCGAGCGGTTACGCGAGTCCAGACCTCGGCATCGCGGCGCGTGACGCCTACCAGGCTGGGCTGCCCGGTTGTGCCGGTGGAGGCGTGGATGCGGATTACCTCAACCATTTCCGCGGCGGCGTGGCGGCCGAGCGGCGGGCTGGCCACCTGGCTTTCGCGCAGCTCTTCCTTGGTGGTGAAGGGGAAACGAGCAACGTCGGCCATGGAGCGGAAATCTTCGCGGCGAATGCCCGCGGCGGCGAGCTTGTCTTTGTAGAAAGGGGAGCGTGCGTAGAGATAGTCGAGCTGTTCGCGGAGCTTGCTTTCCTGGAGCGCGCGGAGGCGCTCGCGTGGGAGTGTCTCGATTTCGGGGTCGAGGTAGGGGTAAGTGTTCATGGGATCAGTGTTCATGGGATAGGACGGGGTAGACGCCGGCATCGCGCGTCGTGCCGGATCCCGGATCGGGTCTCGTATAGGGGCCCGAAGCGGCATCCGAAAGCGGGCCCCGAAAGGGGCCCGGCCTCGCGAAAACCGGCAAGAGAGGTCACCGTTAGAAGGTCAGCTTGGCCGAGAACTGCATCTGCCGTGGGTTCAGCACGGTCCTCGGCAAACCAAAGTTGGCATTCGGAGCCGCCGGAATGGTCACGGGCAAGAGACCCAGCGCCAGCCAATTCCCCGGTGCGCCGGTAACCTGCTGCGCGGCGCAGGATGCAGTGCCGTTCTGAATGCCGATGGTGGTGGAGTCCTTATAGCGTTTCGGGACAGCTCCGCAGAATACCGGCGAGCCGTACACGGAAGTGACTTCGTCCACGTTCGGGCGGTTGAACAGGTTGAACACGTCGATGGCCAAGTCCACCTTCACGCGTTCGCTGATCTTGAAGTAGCGGCCAAGCCGCAGGTCCCAAGTGTAGAGCGGGTCGCCTACATACGTGTTCCTGGCAATCACCGTGTCGCAATTCCCGGTGCTGGTGCAAGTGCCGGTGATGGGAGCGCCGCCCACGCGGTCTGTGCTGAGTCCCGCAACGTCGCCAAAGGTGTTTTGCCCGGAGAAGAGGGTGAAGGGACGTCCGGACTGCAGGGTGATGATGCTGCTGAAAGTGAACTGGCGCACGAAGGTGTCGTCCGGCCCAGAGGCGGTGAAATTGGCGACAAAGTGGTGGCGCACGTCCTGGTTGGAGTTGGCGCGCTCGGCGTTGTAGTCGAATTGGTTGACGGGCAGGTTGATGAAAGTAGTGAAGTTGCCGTTGTCAATCGAATGCGAGTACGTGTAGTTGGCCGTCAGGGTGAAGACCCTGCCGTACCGCTCGACTACGGTAGCCGTGAGGCCGTGGTAGTTGGCGTTCACGACGTTGTTGTTGAAGTCGAGCAGGCCGGCGCTGAGGGTGGCCGCTCCCGGCGCGCCCGGAACGCCGAATTCAAGTCCGCTGGGATTCGTCAAAGAGGAGAAGAACGGTCCCAAGCCGAATGGCCCAAGCGTGGGAGTGCCCGCGCACTGCGACTGGGTGCCGTTTGGATTGAGCAATCCCTGGGCGTACACAGGGTTGTTCGGCTTGTCGGTGCCGAGGGGGCAAGGGACGTTCAGGTTGTTGCCGCGAACCAATTTGTGGGCTCCGACGAAGAGGTAACTGACGCTCAGGGTGAAGCCTTTTCCGAAGGTACGGTCGATGCCCAGGCTGGCTTGTTCTGCGTACGGCAGACGGCCATTGCGCTGAATTCCTCCGGCGCCCACGCCGCAGGCGCCGTCAAGCGCGCCGGTGGGGGCCTCCACGCACGGGCCGGTGAGGCTGACCGGGTTGTAGGGCTGGTTCGCCAGGATGCCAATGGCGGTGAGAGCAGCCACGCTGACGGTGCCCTGCGGGTTGTTGCAGAAGTTAGCCGGGGGCAAACCGGGGAAGCCGCAAGGCAAGGCCGGGGTGCCGGGGAAACCAGGCAGCGCATTGAGTTGCCATCCGCCGGTGGCTGAACCGGTCTGAACCTGCGGGGCAACGACGCCGCCCGTAAACCCGTTGGCGGCGCAAGCCGGATCGGCTCCCGGCGGGTTGCAGAGGTAGCCGGGAATGATCTTCTGGTTGCCGGTGACAAAGTAGAAGGTCTGGTTGTTGCGGTCGAAGAACATGCCGAAGCCAGCGCGGATCACGGTCTTTGAGTCGGGGGAATAGGCCAGGCCGACTCGCGGAGCAAAAGCGGTGTAGTCCGAGTCGGAATAGTTGCCGAGGCCGGACTCGAAATCCCAGCGCAGGCCGTAGTTGAGGGTCAGTTTGGGGGTGACCCTCCACTGATCCTGGGCGTAGAAGCCAAAATAGCCGTGGTTAATCTTAAGGTCGAAGTTGCTGACCATGTTGGTGGGGATGGCGTTTGGCCAGCCGCTGCCGAAGCCTCCACCCGTGGGGGGCGCAGGTACGTAGCCATTGACAAATCCGGTTCTGGGCAGCGCGGTGCCCCAGTAGAGGAAGTCCACGCCATCGGCCTGAGGCGGCAGCGGGCACCCGCCGGCGGTAAGAGCAGGAAGCGCGGGGCCAGGCGTGGGCGTGGTGCTGTTGACGTAATTCGCGAAGGTGACCAAGCAATCGAGGTTAGAGAACAGGATGCGCTCGGGTTCGAATCCGGGGTAGTTGTTGCGATCCAGTACGTAATTCCCGTCGAATCCAAACTTGGCGATGTGCTTGCCCTTGACCCAGACGAGCGAGTCGCCGAACTGCACGCGGCTCTCGTAGATAGCGTCGAAGGTTCCAAAGTTGTGGCCGAACTCGAGGTCGTTAACCACGCTCAGGTCCGGCTCGCCGGTGGCGCCGGGGAAGTTGTAGTGGCGGCGAGCGTATTGCAGCAGGAACGTGTTGATCAGCGTGGGTTTGAACTGGGTGGTTAGGGTACCGAACAGCGACTGGTCGCGTACGAAAAGATTGCGCGCGCCGCTGGGGGTTCCCACGCCGCCGCCGTCTTCGGTCTGGCCGATCAACTCTCCGGCGTTGCGGCTGTCCTCAATGTTGTAGCGGACGGCCACCTGGTTGGTGGAATTGATCTGGTAGTCCAACTTGGCAAAGCCGTAGTCGTTGTTGTTCGTCTTGAGGACGGAGTTGAGATAGGAAAACGGGGTGTTCGTGCACTTGGCCAGCGGCTGGTAGCAGCCTTCCGGCGAAAGGCCCAGGTAGGCCTTGGCCGCGTCAAGCTCGTTGATGTTGTTGAAAAGGCTTGGCGCGTAGGTGGGAGATTCCGCGCGGCGTTTGCCGTCGTAGTTCATGAAGAAGAAAACCTTGTCCTTCTGGATGGGGCCGCCAAAGGTGGCGCCGAACTGGTTCTGGCGCAACTCGTGTGGCGCAGGCGCGGGCTGAAGGAGGGAGCGCGCGTCCGTGGCATCGTTCTGAAAATACTCGTACAAGGAGCCGTGGTAATCGTTGGTTCCGGACTTGGTGACGATGTTGACGATGCCGCCCAGCGCGCGGCCGTATTCGGCGCCGAAGCTGTTGTTGACGACGCGAAATTCCTGAACCGATTCCTGGGGGGGCGTGGAGCGCTGCACTCCGGTGAGCAGGTTGACGAAGTCCGCGCCGTCCACGGTGACCAGGTTATTGAAGGAGCGCTGGCCGCCGAAGGAGATCTGCGTGGTTTCATAGTCGGTGAAGGTGGTGCCGAGGCTGGTGCGGCTGGTGGTGACGCTGGGGGTGAGCAGGGCGAAATCGGTGAAGAGGCGGCCGTTGATGGGCAGGTTGTCGATCTGATGTGTCTCGATGACCTGGCTGAGTTCCGTCTTGGTAGGCTCGATCGCGGGCGCCTCTGTGGTGACGATCACTTCTTCACCTTTTGAGGCGACGTTCATGACGACATCGACGCTGGCCTGCTGGGCGACGGTGAGCACAATGCCCTTCTGCGTGAAGCCAGCGAAGCCCGTGGCCGAGACCTTGAGATCGTAGCGGCCGGGCGGAACGTTGGCGAAGACGTAAAGACCGACGTCGTTGGCGACAGTGGAATACGTGCGGTTGGTGTCCATCTCGTGCAGGCTGACGGCAGCCTTGGGCATGACTCCACCCTTTTCATCGCGGATGGTGCCGCTAATCTGAGCGGTGGAGACGCCGGCCTGCCCCCAGGTGGAAGAGGCGCCAACCAGAAAAACTGCGAGAGCAAGGACACCCACGACTGCAAGACGTCGCCACATAGTTCCCCCTCGAGACTGAGATCGAAGCAAACCCAAGCCGTAGAATCCCCTTTAGCGTTTGCTAGCTGTAACGCCAGGCCGGGAGGTTGTCAAGCCTCTAATCGAGCATCCGTGCGATTATCGAAGCGACATCTCTGGAGCGTTTTTCCCTTCCCAGGGGCATGCTAAATTGCGAAGCCGTGAAACGTGTGAATCGAGCGCGGACAAGCTTCCAGGGACGCCCTGGCGTGCCACGGCAGGTTCAGAGCTTTGCGGCGACCCGCAAAATGCGCCGGCCGGGCAGGGGCCTGATGCCCGCATTGGGCCTGAGATTCTGCGCGGTGGTTCTGCTGCTGTGTTTTTGGAGCGGCGCGGCTATGGCGCAAGCGGTACGCATGGAAGGAGTGGTGCGGGATTCGAATGGCAGGGCGATCGAGGGAGCGGTGGTGACGGTGAAAGCGGGCTCCGCCTCGATCGCGACGACCACGGATTCCAAAGGGGCATTTACGCTTGAGAACTTTCCACAGAAGAGCGGCGCTA
The DNA here is from genome assembly GCA_035314265.1 of Candidatus Acidiferrales bacterium. GTDB lineage: Bacteria > Acidobacteriota > Terriglobia > Acidiferrales > UBA7541 > JOPF136. The sequence goes on along the minus strand of DATFZR010000562.1, from coordinate 1,117 downwards.
TCGAGGTGCATGCCTGGGGATTCGCCGTTGCGGAACAGACGTGGGACGCAGGGGCAGGTCCAGTGATCCACTTGGAAATAGTGCTCGAGGTGCTATCCGTGCGGGAGCAGGTGGTGGTGACGGCAACGCGAATGCCTGAGCGGCTGGGAGATGTGGCGGGCAGCAGCGTGACGCTATCGTCTGATGAATTGGACGCGACGCCCGCGCTGGCGGTGGACGACAAGTTGAAGCAGATTCCCGGGTTCTCCCTATTCCGGCGCACGGGGAGCCGCTGGGCCAACCCGACGTCGCAGGGCGTGTCGTTGAGCGGGCTGGGGGCCAGCGGCGCGAGCCGGGCGCTGGTGCTGGAAGATGGGGTGCCGCTGAACGATCCGTTCGGCGGGTGGATCCAATGGCCGATGATTCCGGAGCAGGCGCTCGCGCGCGTGGAGGTGGTGCCGCGCGGAGCATCGAGCCTATACGGCGGCGATGCGCTGGGCGGCGTGATCCAGTTCTTTACGAAGCAGCCGGAAGAGCCGTCACTTTCGCTGGAGGCGGCCTACGGGAACCAGAACACTCCCGACCTTTCACTGTGGGCGGGAGGGCGCTCAGGCAAATGGGATTCTTCGGTATCCGTGGACCTGTTCCACACGGACGGGTACATCCTGGTGCCTGCGGCGGATCGAGGCGCGGTGGATACGCCGGCCAATTCCGAGGATGCGGCGGTGAGCTTGACGATCGGCCGGCAATTGAACGGCCGGACGAGGATCTTTGGCCGCGGGTCGTTCTTTACGGAGTCGCGCGACAACGGCACACCGGTCCAGACGAATGACACGCAGATCGCCACGGGCGTGCTTGGGTTGGACGCGGGAGTGGGCGCTACGGGCACGTTTTCGGTGCGGCTGTATGGCGACGCGCAGAGCTACGACCAGAACTTCTCTTCGATCGCGGCGGACAGGAACAGCGAATCGCTGACCGACAAACAGCACGTTCCGGCGCAGCGCGTGGGAGGGACGGCGTGGTGGTCTGAGCCTGTGGGCAAATGGCAGACCCTGGGCGCGGGAGTCGAGCTGGGAGAAGTAATCGGGTCGAGCGACGAGGATATTTTTTCGTCGGGCAAGCAGACGGCCACGCAGGA
>DATFZR010000561.1:0-2180 GCA_035314265.1 Candidatus Acidiferrales bacterium | reverse complement strand
CGGCGAGAAGCACGTGGCCAACATCCGCGACCCGCAGATTCCCGCGGCGCTTGCCGCGGCGGTCGAAGGCGTTCCGCTGCATAACTTTTTCGCGCGGCCGCGGCTCGCGAAGGGCGGGCCGGTGAGCTACGACCGCGCCTCGGGCCGCTGGAACCCGCGCTTCAACGTACCGTTCCAGGGCATCACCTTCAACGTTGTGGCGCCGTATGATTTTGCGACCATCTACAACCTGCTGCCGCTGTGGAATCAGGGGTTCACGGGGAAGGGAGTGACCATCGCCACGGTCGAGGACACGAATCTTGCGAACCCGTCGGACTGGGCGACCTTCCGCCAAACGTTCGGCTTGACGGGCTTCACGCACGCCACGTTCAAACAGGTGTACCCGCGCTGCCAGAATCCGGGAGCGAACGGCGACGAGATAGAAGCGGCCCTCGACGTGGAGTGGGCCAGCGCCGCGGCTCCGGACGCGAATATCGTGCTCTCCGCGTGCGCGGACACGAACACGACCTCGGGCCTCGACCTGGCGATCCTGAACCTTCTTGAAACCGACCCGCCGGACATCATTTCCGACAGCTACGGCCTGTGCGAAACCATCACGGGCCAGGCGGAGATTGCGCTCGAGAACTTCGAGGCGGAGCTGGCGACGGCCGAGGGCGTGACCTTCTTTATCGCGCAGGGAGATACGGGGGCGGATGAATGCGCTCCGGTGGAGCCGACGAATTACGCCATCCTGGGCATCAACAGCGGAGACAACACCGCGTCTGCATTTGCCGTGGACGTCGGCGGCACCGACTTCATGGCGCAATACAACGCGGACGTGAACGGCGTGCCGCTCTCGCGGTATTGGAGCGCGAAGAACGATCCCAAGACGCTGGCCTCGGCGCGCTCGTACGTTCCGGAAATTCCGTGGAACGACGGCTGCACCAGCCAGCTTATCTATAGCGATCCGGTGATCACGGGCGGAGGGTTCACGCAGTCCTACGGGGCGAAAGGGTTCTGCAATTCAACGATCGGGCAGCAGGACTTCATTATTGACGTGAGCGGAAGCGGCGGGCCCAGCACGTGTTTTACGGGAACGCCTTCCATTCCCGGCGTGGTGAGCGGGACGTGCAGGGGGAATCCGAAGCCGTCGTACCAGTACGGCGTGGCGGGGGTGCCGAACGACGGGCTGCGCGACCAGCCGGATATATCGCTATTCGCGGGCAACGGCGTATGGGGCAGCTTCTACGTCGAGTGCCTGTCGGACGTGAACCAGGGCGGCACGGCGTGTACGCCGACGAACGACGCGATCTTTCTGGGCGGGGGCGGCACTTCGTTCTCTTCGCCGGCGATGGCCGGCATCCTGGCGCTGATCGAGCAGCGCTTTGGGCGGCAGGGCAACATCAACTACGTGCTGTACCCGATGGCGGCGCAGCAGTTTAACCAGCGGGGAAGCGCGCAGTGCAACGGCAGCCAGACGAACGGCAGGCTGCCCGAAGCCTCCTGCGTGTTCAACGACATCACGCTGGGGGATATGGACATTCCGTGCGGGCAGAATCCTGACGACGGCCACTTCTACGATTGCCACGGGGCGAGCGCGGTGAACATTGGCGAGCTTTCGACGTCGAGTTCGCGGAACGATCCGGCGTATCCGGCGACGGCGGGCTACGACCTGGCCACGGGGCTGGGCTCGGTGAATGCCACGAACCTGTTCTTCACGTGGCCGGGGGTTGTGCCGAAGCATTAGGCCGGGGGCAGATCCAACATCAGCGGGTATGGTGATGGGAGGATTCCGCTCCGCCTTGCGATGCCGCATGTGTGATAGAAGGGGACCCTTGCGCCGGTTCCGCTAGTCACCGATCCCCGAGCCGCCATTTGCATCCCGGCGGGCCGCTCCGTATGCTTGCTGGTGTGAAGGTCGCGCTGGCACAGATCAATCCGACCGTGGGCGATTTTGACGGGAACGCCGCCAAGATACGGGAGAACGCGGCGGAAGCGCGGCGGCGCGGGGCCGATCTGGCGGTTTTTCCGGAGCTGTCGCTGTGCGGGTATCCGCCGTTTGACCTTGTGGAGCGGCCCGCGTTCGTGCAGCGCAACCTGGAAGAGCTCGAGCGGCTGGCCGCCGAGATTCCGCTGCCTGCGGTGGTGGGGCTGGTGGGACGCTCGCAGGACGAAACAGGGAAGTCGCTGGCGAATTGCGC
>DATFZR010000560.1:0-16478 GCA_035314265.1 Candidatus Acidiferrales bacterium | reverse complement strand
AATGGCGCCGTCTGGGGCAATCACGCGGGCGCGGACTTCGGGGCGCTTCTGGCGCCAGGGCCACCATTCGGATCCGGTCTCGGACCAGGCTTCCACGCCGGCCTGCGATTCGACGCGGTAGACGCGCAAGAGCGTCATGCGGACGCGCTCCTCGCTGTCCAGGATCAGATGGCGCTCTTCGAGGAAGATGGTTGCCGCGGCACTCGGGTCGCGCGCGATTGTTGACGACGCGGCAAGGACGGCGGCGGGGTCGGCGGCAAAGTGCGCCCCGTTCCAGGGAAGCTCCTGGCCATCCGCGCGCCCTACGCGCAAAGCGGGCAGCAGGAACAGAGGCAGCAGGAACAAAACGACCGGCCATCGATTCCTCTTCGAGAGTTTCATGGAGGCTCCGGCCGGGCACTGGGGCCAGCGGCGAACATGCTGCCCGGCGAGGGAGTATAGGCCCGGGGTCGCTCGGCTTCAATAAACAAAGTACCTCCTGGGTAACATCAAAGGAGCGATCGCGGCCTGCGGCGGCGCCGTGGGCGGAAGCGGTCTGCGCGGCGCGGGGGCAGGGCCCCCGCGAGCGACCAGGGTGACGCCCCGCGAAGGTGTGCCGGGCTTCTCATGGCTGCTCCCAAGCATCAAATCTAAGTGTCACGGTGGGAGAATTTGGCGGGGTTGCCCCGCTCTGGGGGCGCCGGGGGGCGGCGATTGACAGGGGGGCGGATGCCGCGTACGATGCTGAACGTCGAGAGTTGGCGCGGGCAGAGGCGCCCCGCCGGGCTCGGCAACTGCTTTCCCTTCCTTGTCTGACAACCCTCCGCAGGGTTTTAGAGGGACTAACCGTCTCGGTCGGGCAGGGCACTTTACGCTTAGGAGGCCGAAATGTCGGCCATGGACGACAACGCAGTCGAGCAGCACACGCAGCCCGAACAGCAAGTCACTTCAGAACCTGCCGGTTCCAATCCTCCCGACGTGCAACCACCCGCCGTCACGGAAACCGAGGCCACAATCATCGCCCCCGTGGCGAGTGTTGCGGCTCCTGAAGCGCATGCGGAGGCGAAGCCCGCAAGGGAAGCGCGGCCGCACAGGGAGCGCAAAGAACACAAAGAGCCCAAAGAAACTCTCGAAAACGAGAGCATGGACGCGCTGCTCGAGCAGTATGCAGCCGAGCATGAGGCGCCGGCCGAAGGCGAAGTGCTGGAGGCCCGCATCGTCGCGGTCACCAACCTGGGCGTGGTGGTGGACCTCGGCTCCAAGTTCGAGGCGCTGATCCCCGCACAGGAACTCACCGACATCAAGGGCGGCATGATTTTCGAGCTGGGACAGTCCGTCCCGGTGATGCCGCTGAATGAAGAGAAGGAAGGCTACAAGCTGGTCTCCTTCCTGCGCGCGTACCGCAAGCGCGCCTGGGAAGCCATCGAGAAGGCCTTCCGCAATCACGAATCGATCACGGGAAAGATCACCGAACGCATCCGCGGCGGCGTGGTGGTGGATGTGGGCGTGCCCGCGTTCCTGCCCGCCTCGCAGGTGGATTTGCGTCCGGTGCGCGAATTCGACGGCATCGTGGGGCAGGAAATCACCTGCCGCGTGCTGAAGATGAACCGCAAGCGCGGCAACGTGGTGCTGAGCCGGCGCGTGCTGCTGGAAGAGGAACTGAAGACGCATCGCGACGCGGCGCTGGCCAGCATCGAGGAAGGCGCCATCGTCCGCGGCACGGTAAAGAACCTGACGGACTACGGCGTGTTCGTGGATCTGGGCGGCGTGGACGGCCTGCTGCACCTTACGGACATTTCCTGGGGGCGCGTGACGAATCCCGCCGAAGTCATGAAGGTGGGCGACGAAATCGAAGCCAAGGTGCTGAAGTTTGACCGCGAGAAGATGCGCATCTCGCTGGGCCGCAAGCAACTCGTGCCCGATCCGTGGGTGAACGTGCCGGATCGCTACAAGTCGGGGCAACGCCTGATCGGCAAGGTGGTGGGGATTACGGACTACGGAGCCTTTGTCGAGCTGGATCCCGGCGTGGAAGGCCTGGTGCACGTCAGCGAGATGACCTGGTCGAAGCGCGCCAAGCACCCCTCGAAGATCGTGGCCCTGGGCGACGAGCTCGAAGTGGAAGTGCTCAAGGTGGACCCGGAGCAGCGCCGCATCTCTCTGGGCATGAAGCAGACGCTGCCCGACCCTTGGCTTTCGCTGCGCGACAAGTATCCCATCGGCACGATCGTCACCGGACGCGTGCGCAGCATGACGGACTTCGGCGCCTTTGTGGAAGTGGAAGAAGGCGTGGAGGGTCTGGTGCACGTGAGCGACATCCGCTGGACGGAGAAGCCCAAGCATCCGAGCGAGGCGCTGCGCAAGGGCGAAACCGTGGAGGCCAAGGTCCTGAAGATCGACATGGAGAACCGCCGGCTCTCCCTGGGCATCAAGCAGGTGCACGACATCTGGGCCGACTGGGTGGCCGCGCACAAGATCGGCGAGGTGGTGAAGGGCAAGGTGCTGCGCGTGGCGAATTTCGGCGCCTTTGTGGAACTGGCTCCCGGTATCGAGGGCCTGTGCCACATCAGCGAGATTGAAGAGCGCCGCCCCAAGGGCGACCGGAACGACCGGCAGCAACCGCAGAAGAAGGACAAGGATGCCGGCGGCCCGAGTCCGCTGGTGGCGGGCAACGAATACGATTTCAAGGTGGTGAAGAAAGACCCCGAGCAGCGGCGCATCGGCCTGAGTTACCGCGGCGCACTGCAGCACGAAGAGCGCAAGACGCTCCAGGAGTACCGTTCGTCCAAGTCTTCACGCACGGCGACGATCGGCGATATTCTCCAATCCAAGCGAGAGCTTTCTTCCTGATTCGCGTAAGCCGTTCCGCGGCACGGGGGGCGTGGCGCGTTTTGCCGCGGCCGCGCACCCGGGCAGGACGCCGCTTTGCGCTGGCCATGATGGGTAACCAGGCATAGTGGAATATTTCGGAAACTGATGGTAGGGTTGCGGTTAGCGAGAGGTTCTTCTAGTCGATTCCGGCAAAGGGGTCAGGGCACGTGGAAGAAAAAGCAGGCACAGATACGCCGACAATGACGAAGGCGGACCTCGTCGAAGAGGTCATCCGCGTTACCGAGCTTCCCCGCAAGGAATCGGAGACCATCGTCGAGACGATTTTCGAAAGCATCATTCAGACCCTCAGAGAGAACAAGAAGATCGAAATCCGCGGATTCGGCAGCTTCCGCACGCGAGAGCGCCGCGGCCGCGTGGGCCGCAATCCCAAGACCGGCGAAAAAGTGGAAGTGCCGGCGAAGCGCATCCCGTTTTTCAAGCCGAGCAAAGATCTGAAGGAATTCGTCAACGCGGATGCCACCGCGCAGCCCGCACCCACGCAGGCGCAGCACTAGCTCGCGAAAGACTGGTCCGGCGTGGACTACCTCTGGACACCCTGGCGCTACCGGTACGTTGCGGACCCCGATAAGGAAGGGGGCTGCGTTTTCTGCCGCGTCCTGGCGGCCGGCGACGACGCGGCGACCAAAATCGTCCACCGCGGGAAATCAAACTTCGTCATCCTGAACCTGTACCCCTATACGACGGGCCACTCGATGGTGGTGCCCTACAAACACGTTCCCGATCTGGCCGGATGCGATGCGGAAACGCTGGCGGAGATGATGCAACTCGCGCAGCGGCTGCAGGTATCGCTCGCGCGCATCTACAAACCCGAAGGGTTCAACCTGGGCATGAACATAGGCCGCTGCGCGGGCGCAGGCGTCACGGACCATGTGCATATGCACGTCCTGCCGCGCTGGGCCGGCGATACGAATTTCATGACCGTTGCCGGGGAAACGCGGCTGCACCCGGAAGATCTCGAGCAGACATACGCGAAGCTGCGGGCGGAGTTTTCGGGTGGCTCCTGAGCGGCATCCGTGAGCCCCGCCGTTTACATCATCGCCGGGCCGAACGGGGCCGGGAAAACGTCCTTCGCCGAGGAGTTTCTGCCCCTCTATATCGATTCAAAACGCTTCGTGAATCCGGACCTCATTGCGAAGGGCCTCTCACCGTTCGCGCCCGAGGCAGAGGCTTTTCAGGCAGGACGTCTGGTGATTCAGCAAATCAGATCCTATATCCATCGCCGCGACGACTTCAGCTTTGAAAGCACGCTTTCCGGCCGCGGTCACCTTGCTCTCATTCAATTGGCGAAGGAACACGGCTACATCGTTCGCATTTCTTACATTTGGGTGTCCAGCACGGCTCTGTCTCTGCTCAGAATTCAGAAGCGGTTCGCCGAAGGCGGTCATACCGTTCCCAAGGACGACGTCATTCGCCGCTACGGAAAATCCATCAGAAACTTCCTGGTACATTACCGTCCGCTCGCCGACTCCTGGGCCATGTTTGACAACTCGGAAGAAGGCTTTCGTGAGATCGCGTACCAGGAGGAAGGCGAAACGCGTATGATTGATGTTGGATTGTACGAGGAATTGACTTCCCGCTACGGGACACCATGACCAAGCCGCCAGCAAACGTTTTGGAGTTGCCCTTTCACGAGCGGGCCGCGATGGCCATGAAGGCCGCCGTCGAGAAGGTTATCCTGAAGAACGCGGCAAACGGCGGCACCATCTTCGTCATGCGTGATGGCAAGATCGTCGAGATTCCCAACGCGGAATTGCGCGAGATGGCCACTAAGATTCTCGCCGAGTAGCCCGTGCGGCGTTTCAATTTCGCCTTCCCTCCCTATATACTTCGCATTTCCAGTCAGATGGCGGACATCACCGGAGAACGCGCGTGCACCTGGAACTGAGCGAGGAACAGAAGTTGCTGCAAAAGACCGTGCGGGAGTTTGCCGAGGCGGAGGTGAAGCCGCTGGCGCGGCACCTGGACGAGACCGGCGAGTTTCCCCGCGAGACATTCCGCAAGGCCGCCGAACTCGGCCTGACCGGCGTGGCCATCCCGGAAGAGGAAGGCGGCGCCGGGTTCGACCATGTGAGCTACGCCATCGTGATCGAAGAGATTTCGCGCGCCTGCGCTTCAACCGGCACGATCCTTTCCGTACAGAATTCGCTCTTTTGCGATCCGCTGCATCGCTTTGGCACGCCCGAGCAGAAGAAGAAATTCCTGCTGCCGTTCGCGCGCGGCGAGAAAATCGGCTGCTACGCGCTTACCGAGCCGCAGGCGGGTTCCAACGCCGCCGCCCTGCGCACCGTGGCTGTGCGCAAGGGCGACCGCTACGTGGTGAACGGCACGAAGGCGTGGATCACCAACGGCGGCGCCGCCGACGCCGTGATCGCCTACGTGAATACCGAGCCGGCGAAGGGCGAGAAGGGGATTACGGCGCTGCTCATCGAACGGGGCACGCCCGGTTTTAAGGTGGGCAAGGAAGAAAAAAAACTGGGCATCAACGCCACCGCCTGCACGGAGCTGTCGTTCACCGATTGCGAAGTGGCGGTGGAGAATCGCGTAGGCAATGAGGGCGAAGGCTACAAGGTGGCTCTCTCCACGCTCGATGGCGGGCGCATCGGCATCGCCAGCCAGGCCGTGGGGATCGCGCAGGGGGCCTTTGACGAGTCGTTGCGTTACGCGCAGGAGCGCCAGGCATTCGGCGGGCCGATTGCACAGTTTCAGGCCATCCAGTTCATGCTGGCGGATATGTCCACGGAAATTGAAGCGGCGCGGCTGCTGGCCCGCCGCGCGGCGTGGAAGCAGGACACCGGCGCGCGCTTCTCCATGGAAGCGGCGATGGCCAAACTCTTCGCCAGCGAGATGGCCACGCGTGTGACGCACAAAGCCATCCAGATTCACGGCGGCAACGGTTACAGCCGCGAGTATCCGGTCGAACGGATGTACCGCGACGCCCGCATCACGGAGATCTACGAAGGCACGAGCGAGATCCAGCGGCTGGTGATCTCGGCGTGGGTGTTGAAGGGCTAGCAAAGAGTCGAAAGTTGAAGGTTGAAAGTCGAAGGCCCTCGCCTTCGCTTCACTTTGAACTTTCGACTTTCAACTCTCGACCTGCACCCGTTGTATCCTCATCCCATGTTTGCGCTGGACCGTGTAGAGGAATTCGACGCCGCGCGCGATGAGGAGTTCTTCGCGGCGCTTCCGGCGCGGCCGGCCGTGTTCCTGCTCGAGATGCAGGCGGCGGAGGCGCGGCCGTATCTGGCGCGCACGGCGGATTTGCGGCGAAGGCTCAGCGTGTTGCTGGGGCGCGCGCAGCAGCCCTCGCGGCGGTTGAATCTGCGCGAGATTGCCGCGCGCGTGCGCTACCGTGTGGTTGGCTCAGCCTTTGAGCAGTCGCTGGTGCTCTACCATCACGCCGTCGCGATTCACGCCGGGCGGCACCGCTCCTGGATGCGATTGCGGCCGCCCGTGGTGGTGAAGCTGAAGCTGCGCAGCGCCTACCCGCGCTGCTATGTGACCCGCCGCATTCTGGACGACGGCGCGCTCTACATCGGCCCGTTTGGCACCCGCCGCAGCGCCGACGCCTTCCTCAGCCAGTCGCTGAATTTCTTCAAGATTCGCCGGTGCCAGATCAGCATCCGGCGCGATCCCACCTTTCCCGGCTGCCTCTACTCGGAGATGAAGATGTGCATGGCGCCCTGCTTCGCCGGATGCACGGACGAGGAGTACGGCGCCGAAGTGGTGCGCGTGGAGGCGTTTCTTCGCTCGAGCGGCGGCTCGCTGGTCGTCGAACTGGAAGAGAGCCGCGACGCCGCTACCGCCGCGCTGGATTTCGAACGCAGCGCCGTGGTGCAGAAGAAGGTGGAAAAGGTAACCGCGACGCTGCGCTTGCTGCCGGAGCTGGCGCGCAAGCTGGACGACGTGACCGCTGTGGTGCTCCAGCGCGCGACAACGCAGCAGGCCGTGGCCGTATTTGCCGTGCGCCGCGGGTTTCTCTCAGCGCCGTTTTTGCTCGAGTTCGACTCGATTGCCGCTGACCCGCGCTCCGTGGAGGCCATTCTGCGCGAGCGCCTGGAATCCGAGGCGGCGGAGGAACTGCCGGGAGGCTCCGCGACGCTCGAGAGGCGCGCGGATCATCTGTCTCTGCTCGCGCGCTGGTATTACTCGAAGCCGCGTGCGGGAGAGATTCTTTACTTCGATACTGCGCGTGGCGGCTGGCCCTACCGGCGCATCGTCCGCGCGTGCTCGCGCCTGCTCGCCGGCGCCGGCGCTGCGAGCTGAAGACGCCTTCCAGGATGAGTCTGCCTCTTCCGGAGACCAGATAGCCGCTCTGCTATACTGCCCCGTCTTTTCTGAAAGGAGTCTCGATGCCGCGTTTTGCCACGCCAGAAGCCACTCGCACGTATGCCGAGGGCTTCTCCGCGAAGGCCGGTCCCGGCCACTTCCGCGTAAGCGCAGGTTTGACGCTCTCTTCGATTGGTATCGGCACCTACCTGGGCGAGCCGGACCAGGCTACCGACCGCGGCTATACCGAGGCGATTGTGGAGGCGGCGCTCGGCGGGATCAACGTGCTCGATTCCGCGATCAACTACCGCTTCCAGCGCAGCGAACGCTCGATGGGCGCGGCACTCGCCGAACTGGCCACGCGCGGCGTGGCCCGCGAGGCGCTGCTGATTTGCACGAAGGGCGGGTATCTGACGCCCGACGGCGAGATGCCCGCGAACGCGCGTGAATACTTCGCCCGCGAATACTTCGCGACGGGAATCCTGTGTCCGGGCGACGTGGCCGCTGGATGCCACTCGATGGCGCCTCGTTTCCTGGAAGACCAACTGGCACGCAGCCTGCGCAATCTGGGCGTCGAAGGGGTGGACGTCTACTACCTGCACAACCCGGAAACGCAACTCGAGGAAGTTTCGCCCGCTGAATTCCGCAACCGGTTGCGCGCCGCATTCGAATTCCTGGAAGGCGCCGTGGGCGCCGGGAAAATCGCGCGCTACGGACTGGCTACCTGGAACGGTTTCCGCCAGCCTGCAGGGTCTCCAGGGCTGCATCCGCTGGCGGATGTGGTGGCCGTGGCGCGCGAAGCCGGCGGCGATGCGCACCACTTCGGCTTCGTTCAACTGCCGATCAGCCTGATGATGCCGGAAGCCATCGTGCTCCCGAACCACAGCGTCTCCGGCCGCGAGTTGCCTCTCTTGGCCGCGGCGTCCGAGCTTGGCGTGACCGTGATCGCCAGCGCGCCCACGCTCCAGGGCCGCCTGGCCAAGGGACTGCCGCAAGCCATCGCGCAGACCATCGGCCTGGGGAGCGACTTCGAACGCGCAGTCCAATTCGCGCGCTCCGCGCCGGCCCTTGCCAGCGCGCTCGTGGGAATGAGCCGCGTCGAGCATGCCCGCGCGAATCTGCGGCTGGTGGGTGAATCCCCGCTGGCAGCGGAGAAATTCTGGAGTCTTTTCCGCGACGAGTAGCCGAGCTGCTGAGAGACAGAGGGCATCGGCGAGGGCCGCGCCCTGCGCCACATCAGAATTGGATTTTCAGCCATTCCGTAATCGCGCGGTCCAAGTGGTCCAGCTTTCCCGTGAAAAAGTGGTCGGCATCCTCGACGAAAACGAGGCGCTTCGGCTCGGGAAAGGATGCGACCACGCTTTCCACCCGCTCGCGCGCCGCAAACTGGTCGCGGCCGCCCACTACAAAGAGCTTCGGTTTCACGCATTCATTCAGATAGGAAAAATCGGAATCGTTCACCGGAATTCCCAGTCCGATCAGATGGGAAACGCGCGCGTCTTCCGCGCCCACGCGAAGCCCCACCCACGAACCGAAGCTGAACCCCGCCAGCACCACGGGAAGCCCCGGAAACTCCGCGGCCAGGAAGTCGAGCGCCGCGCGCACATCGCCCCGTTCTCCACGGCCGCGGTCGTGCGCACCTTCGCTGGTTCCCGCGCCGCGAAAATTGAAACGCAGCACGGGCATTCCGGCGCGCTGCAGGCTCTTGGCCGCCTGGAAAGCCACTTTGTTGTGCATCGTGCCGCCGAACAGGGGATGGGGATGGCAGACCAGCGCCGTGCGTGGCGGGTCAGGATCGCCGCTGGTCCACAGCAGGGCTTCCAGGCGTCCCGCGGGGCCTGTGAGAAAGAGGGTGCGATGAAAAACTTTGTTTGGCGCGTCCATGGTGCTGGTCGAAGGACGGAGCGCGGAGCGCAGGGAACTCCGCGCGCTAGTCCGGTTCCGAAGGGACGCGGATGCTCGTGGTGCGCGAGTACTGCACGGCCACGCTGATGGTGGAGCTGCGTTCGATGATCCGGACGACACGCGCGTCAATCTCGTCGGTGGGCGCGCCGTCCTTGAAAGGCACGACCACCCACACGTGCTGGCCCACGGCGTAGGATCCGCCGGCGCGAAACAACAGACCCGTGCGCGAGATGTCCACGGTCTGCGTCACCTCGGTGCCGTTTTCCCCTCGCACGCGGATGGGCACGGTGAGCTTTGAGCGGTCCTTGGTGCGCCGCTCGACCTGCACCGGCATCACGCTGCGCGCCTGAATGTTTACGGGAGTGGGGTCGGAGCGCGCGCTGTGGAAGCGCACGGCAACCTCGGCGGAGCCGTCGGCCGAGTTATCGATGCGCACCACGGTGGCGGGGAATTCCACGTCGCCGCCCATGGACTTCGGGTCGTAGGGCACGATCACCCATACGGTGCTGTGCATCTCGTAGGGCTGCCGGGTGCGGAAAAGCACCCCGTTGCGGGAGACGTCCAGAGTGGTGGCTACCTCCATGGACTCGCGCGGAGGACCGGTCTGGCGCACACGAATGGCCAGTTCCGTTCGCACTCGCGGCCGCTCGCGGCCTTCGCTTCCTCCAGCCATAGACACACGCAAAGTAGCCGCGCTTCGGCGTCAAGTCAAGCAATCACGCCTTCCACTACAGTGATGCCTGCTGTCTGTGGCCCCATTGCCAGCCGGGGCGTTTCGGTGATAGGGTGAGCTAACATTTCCGCTGGGAGTGTGTGAGGCCAGTCGTATGAATGAAATGGAACGCCGAATGTCCCGACGTTTCAATATGAACCTCCCGCTCACGATTCGCTTTCAGAACGGGACACTGAAGGTCGAGCAGGAAGCCCGCACGCGCGACGTCAGTTTTCGCGGCCTCTATTTCGTAATCGATAGCGCCTTCCAGGCCGGCATGCCCGTCGAATTCGTTCTGACGCTCCCGAAAGAAGTCACCATGGCGGGCGACGTGCACATCCAATGTTATGGGACGGTGGTGCGCGTGGAAGATTTCGAAAGCCGCCGCGGCGTGGCCGCGCGCATTGACCGGTACGAGTTTGTGTCTGCCCTTAGCGCTTAGCGGACTGAGCTGAAGGCCTGCCCGGCGGAGCGTTGCGGAGCGTGCTCCACCCTCCTGGAGGTTGAAATGGCAAAATACGATATCGGCGATGCCCTTATTGAGTTGAACGAAGACGCTCTTCTCCCGCATCCTGTCCGCCTGCGCGACATGATTCTCCGCACCGAGCTCGATCCCGAGGCCGCGCTCGATGTGAACCGCGAATTCCAGAGCTACCTGGCGCAGTTCGGAGAGGCGCAGAAGACCGGCCGGGAGATTTTGAAGAAGCTCGCGGCGCACCGCCCGAAGCAGGCCTGACGCGCCGATTCAGTCATGGCGGCGCGCGGGTCGCCGGGAAACTGGATTCTTTCATTGATTGACCTTCGGCTGATAGACTTGGCACAAGAGAGGCTAGGATGGGGAATGTGGTCATCAAGGATCCGGACATTTTGGGCGGAGAACCTGTTTTCCGCGGCACTCGCGTTCCCTTCAAAGTTTTGCTCGACTACCTGGAAGGTGGCGACACACTGAACCAGTTCCTGGAGCAGTACCCCAGCGTCAGCCGCGAGTCAGCAATCGCCGCACTGGAAGAAGCCCGTCACAGCCTAGTTTCTCAGCTTCGATGAAGGTTTTGATCGACGAGTGCGCGCCCGGCGCTCTTGGCGAATTCCTCGCCGGGAAGGGTCACGAATGCCGCACCGTTCAGGAGGCGGGTTGGTCAGGCAAGCGGAATGGTGAGCTCCTGACTCTGGCGGAAGCCGCCTTCGATGTGTTTGTGACACTGGACACCAACCTTCCGTATCAACAAAACTTGAGAGGCCGCCGCATCGCAATCGTTGTGCTCCTGGGTCGCTCCAATCGACTGGTCCACATCAGCCAGCATTTCCCAGACTGCGCGGCAGCGCTTGAAAAGGTCCAGGCGGGAACCGTCGTGCGAGTGGGCGAAGTCGGCTGAGGGCGGCTTTCCAGATTCCCAACGCGAAATTACTGGCCCATGAAACCACTGACTCTTTTCGGTCTGTTTGCTGTTACCGCGATGATGGTCTGCTACGCGCTGGAGAGCCACGGCCGGTGGTTCATCTTCGCGTTTGCTTTGGCCTGCCTGCTGGGGTCGGCCTACGGCTTTCTTCAGGGGGCGTGGCCGTTCGGCGTTGTGGAGATCGTCTGGAGCGCGGTGGCTCTGCGGCGCTGGTTCCAAGCGACGCGGGCAAATTGAATCTTTGCGTGTCGCGGCCATTTTGTCGCCCTGGCTGGACCCTCCCCGCGGCGCAATCTCTTCTCGCTTCTGCCATAATTGATTTTCCGAGTTTCCATGTCGCGCGAAACCCTGCTCATCGATGCCGACGACACGCTCTGGGAGAACCAGGTCCACTTCGAGCGCGTCATTGAGGATTTTCACGCCATCCTCACGCCCCTGGGCTTCTCTCGTCCCTACGTCCGGAACATCCTGAACGAGACGGAGCGGCGCAACATCCGCCAGTTCGGTTTCGGCGTGCGCAGCTTCCACGGCGCGCTCGAGGAAACCTACATGAAACTCGCCGGCAATCTGGCCCGTCGCGAGGTGGTGAAACAGATCGGAGCGCTGGTCGCTGAACTCCAGGCCACTCCTCCCGCATTGATCGAGGGTGTGGCAGATACGCTCTGCTATCTGGCCGAGCGCCACCGGCTGATTCTGTGCACCAAAGGCGAAGCCGCGGAACAGGCCGGAAAGCTGGAGCGCTCCGGCCTGCAAGCGTACTTCGAGGCGTTGGAAATCGTTGCGGACAAAGACACGCCCACCTACCGCGGCCTGGTGAGCCGCCACCGCATTGTGAAGTCGCACGGCTGGATGGTGGGCAACAGCCCGCGCAGCGACATCAATCCCGCGCTCGCCGCCGGGCTGAACGCCGTGTTCATTCCCCACGCGAAAACGTGGGAATTCGAGCAGGCGGAGCTCAGAAGCGGGCCAGGGAAGCTGTTGGTTCTGCCCGCATTCCGCACCCTGCGCGAGCATTTCTAGAGCTGTTGAAAGGGAAATCCCGTGACCCCGACCGCCGATTGGCGCAGCGAGTTCTACGACTTTGAAGACGCTACGTATCTGGCCACGGCCGCGCAGGGAGCGCTGACGCGCGCGGCGGTGAAGGCGCTCGAGGCGTCGCTCGAGCTGAAGCGGCGTCCCTACGGCATCGAAGAGCCTCTCTACCACGATCTTCCCGCACGCGTGCGCGGCTTGCTCGCGCAGCTCACCGGAGCGGCGCCGGAGGAAATCGGCCTCACCACCGGCGCGTCCACGGGACTTGCGGGCATTGCCGCGGCCCTCGACTGGGAGCCCGGCGACGAAATCCTGGTGGCGCGCGGAGAATTTCCCGCGCAGGTGTGCACCTGGGCGCCGCTGGCGTCCGCACGAGGCGCGGTGCTGCGGCTGATTTCCCCGCGCGAGCGGTTTATCCGCGCGGAGGACTTTCTGGAGCATCTCTCTCCGCGCACGCGCCTGGTGAGCGCCAGCCTGGTGCGCTTTGACGATGCCTCGCTGCTGGACGCGCCCGCACTCGCCGCGGGCCTCGCAGGAACGCGCGCGCGGCTGCTGCTCGACGTGACGCAGGCCTGCGGGGCCATGCCGCTCAACTTGCGCGCGCTGGGCGCGGACTTCGCCGTCTGCGCGGCATACAAATGGCTGATGGGCCCTTACGGCACGGGGTTCGTCTGGGCGCGGCGCGAGCATACGGAACGCATGGCACCCGCGCCGTTCTACTGGATGTCTGCGTCGTCGGACAAGGGCTTTCACGAACTGACATTCGATCCCGACGCGGACGGACACTATGCGTGGCGCTCTCCGGCGGGGGCTCGCCGGTGGGACGTTGCCGAGACGGCCAGCTTCTTCCACCTTTCCGCCCTCGCGGCATCGCTCGAGTTTGTGCTGCGCGCCGGGCCGCCGACGGTGCTGGAGCACAACCGCGCGCTGCTCCGCACGCTCGTCGAACGGCTTCCCGCTGACCGTTGCGTCCTGGCCAGTCCTCGCGACGCGGCCGCGCGCGGGCCGTATCTCTGCATTGCCGCACGCAGCCACGAGGCCACGGCGGCGCTCTACAAACGCCTGCGCGAGCAGAAGATTTTTGTGAGCCTGCGCAATCAGGCGCTGCGCGTGGCGCCGTATCTTTACAATACGGAGGAGGATATCGAGCGGCTGCTGCGAGCCATCAGCGTTTGAAGCGAGGGAGCGGGGAATTAGAAGGAGGAATTCGTGCACGAGCAGAATCGCGAGTTGGGGGAACGGGCTGCGACAGGCGAATGGCCGCGCGTGGCCGTGATAGGTGCGGGCGCAGTGGGTTGCTATTTTGGCGGAAAGCTCGCGCGTGCCGGATGTCCGGTGACGTTTCTCGGCCGCCCGGGTCCCAACTCGAGCGCTGCCGTGCTTGCCCGCGATGGTTTGTATTTCGATAGCGCGGAGTTCCAGGAGACCCTTCGCGTCCAGACGAGCACGGATCCCTCCGCCGTTCGCGATGCGGATGTCGTGCTGCTCTCCGTCAAAACGCTGGACACGGCTTCGGCCGCAGCCGGTCTTGCGCCGCACCTGCGTTCCGATGCCATTGTGGTGAGCCTTCAGAACGGAGTGGAAAACGCAGGGGTGATTCGCGAGTCGCTGCGCGCTGCCGGCGGGCCGCCAGCGCCTGTGGTGCTGCCTTCTGTTGTTTACGTCGCGGCGGCCATGCCGGCTCCCGGCCATCTGAAGCATAACGGCCGCGGCGATCTGGTAATGGGCGCGGGCGGCGACGCGTCGCTGGCTCCCGCGGTGGAACGCGTGGCGCAACTCTTCACCCGCGCGGGCGTGCCCTGCAGGGTTACGGACAACATTGACACCGAGCTCTGGGTGAAACTGGTGTGGAACTGCGCGGGGAATGCAGTCTCCGCGCTGGGCCGCGCGAGTTACGGGCTGGCCGGAAGCCTGGAAGAGGTGCGCGGCGTCATGAACGCTGTGGCGGAAGAAGTGAGCAGCGTGGCGCGCGCCTCCGGCGTCCGCATGCCCGATACGGACCTGATCGCCATCGGCGTGAAGCTGGCCGCATCTCTCGGCGCGGCAAAATCCTCCACGGCGCAGGACATCGAGCGGGGCCGCGCAACGGAGATTGATTCCCTGAACGGCTTTGTGGCCCGCCGCGGGGCGGAACTGGGCGTTCCGACGCCCGTGAATCAAACGCTCTGGGCGCTGGTGAAACTTCGCGAAGCCGCGAATCGCCAGGCGTCCTAGCTAGCGCAGGCGCCGGGCGTTCCACGCCGCGAGGACCGGGGGCTCGCCGCCCGCGCTCGATTCGATTGCCATCACTCCGCCGGAGCGATGGCGCGAAACGGAATGCGCACGATGGCCGCCAGCTCCACGGCGCGCCCGTCGCGCTGCGCTGCCTGGAATTTCCACCGGGAGAGCGCCTGCATGGCGTTCTGATCGAGCAGCGGGTCCAGGCTTCTCACCACCTCGATACTGTCCACCGATCCATCGCGGCGAATGATGGCGTACAGGATTACGTCGCCCTGCACACGCGCGCTGACGTATGCAGGCGGGTATTTCGGGTCCACCTTTCGCAGCGGCACCGGCCCGGCAACGTTGGGGGCATCAATCGTGCCGGGGATTTCTTTTCCGTTTTCGTCGAGCTCCACGAACTTCAGGGTCCACGTGCCGGTGACGCTGGCCAGATTGGGCATGTTCACGTGCAGCGTGTAGATGCGGCCGGGCTCGAGCAGATCCTCCGGATTGTTCACCGCCTTGATGCGATCCTGAATCGAAGGCTCGGCAGGCCGCAGCTCCCCGGGAGTTGCGGGCGTGCCGGGCTGCGGCGTCGCGCCGAGCGTGTGCGGCTGCGACCCGAGTGCTGAACCGGGGCCGAGGCCTCCGCGGCCCGCGGGCCCGGCGATATTCGCAACCGGTCCGCGCCTGGGGCCCACGATGGCAACGCCGGGAACACCGGCGCCGTGCGCGCTTCCGGTCCGTTTGGCGGTGGAGGCGAGGCCGCTGCCTGCCGGCGCGGCGCCCGCCCCTCCGGGCGAATCTGCTTCCGGCGATTTGACGAATTGTGCGCTCAGATTTCCCGCGGGCACCTGCAAATCCGGCGGCGGCGGCGCGGGAGCTTCAGAAAGAGCGATGAGTTTTTGGCCGGTCAGATCCGCGCCGGGCGCGGAAATATCGGGCGCAACGTCGTCCGCCTTCTTTTCAGCAGCGAACGTGGGACGCGCACCCGCATTCACTTCGAGAGAAGGTTTCGCCAGGTCGGGATGCTCGGAAGTAAACGTCATCTCCGGCAGGGCCGAGTGCACTTCCGGCGCCACCGCGCGCGGGTGCTGCCGCGCCAGTTGCTGCTGCATCCGCGCGGCCGGGTTCGCGCGCAGGTGGCGGCGCGGCGGCAGGGGCTTGGGCAGGTTCGGCCACTGGACGATGTCCGGCATCGGCGGCAGGATCTTCGGCGCTTCAGGCGCCGCGGCGGGCTCGATCAGGGTTTGCCGCGGATGCGTGGCCACCAGAGGCTTCGAGATGATGGTCTGCCGGGGATGGAAGGCGTCGGCGCCGCGCTTGGCGGGCTCCTCGCCGGCGCGCGAGGAATCTTTGCGGCTGTCTCTGCGGAGAGCGGGGATATACGGCAGCAGGACTTGCGAAGAGCCGCCCATCCACGAAACTTCCGCGCGCGGCGGCGAGGGAGGCGAGGGCCGGTACAAAGCGATCATTCCAACGCTGATCGGCAGGAGAAACAGGAGGCAGTGGGAGAGGGCCGAGAGGCAGAACATCTGCCAATTCGTGCGCGAGCGGAGCCATGAGTCGGGGAAGTAGGGACCGACGGGCCAGCCGCGGGGCGGGGCCGGTCCGCGCAGCAGCACCAGCAGGCCGCTCCATGCTCCTGCCTGCGGCCAATCCCACGCGGAGCCAAACGGACGCGGGGATTGCTGGTGTTCCCCCGCCGATGGCGCGTGCCCGCTCGCAGCAGAGGCGCTCATGGCGGGCATTATAGCTGGAGTGGGTGCCCGCTGTACCTTCCCTCAGGTGGAGTTGCTTCTGGGGAACTCGCTCCTTCGCACGGTGCCACGGCTACAGCAATTGCCCGTTCGGCTCCATACCTTCCCTGCAGAAATGGGGTGTTACCTCTATGGCAGCGCGAAGAAATCGAGTGCGGCGTCTCCCTGTACCACGCTTCGTACGCGTGTTAGTGGGCCGGACGCTGCGGGCACGGCGTGTTTCTTTTCTCGCTCGAAGATTACCAGGGTGTGTGCGGCGACCAGGGGCGATGCGGCTAGTGCTTCGAGAATTCGTTCGTATTGTTTTGTTTCCTGGTAGGGCGGGTCGAAGAAGAG
>DATFZR010000559.1:0-3708 GCA_035314265.1 Candidatus Acidiferrales bacterium | reverse complement strand
CACACCAGTCATCACGGGAATCAGGTCGCCCAGCATGGAAATGGGCGAGACGATGTGGAGGTTCTTCGGCGACTTGAAGAACCTCCACATCGTCTCGCCCATTTCCATGCTGGGCGACCTGATTCCCGTGATGACTGGTGTGGCCATGGCTGGGCGCTACCTGGGCCAGAACGTCGTTGCGCTCACCTGGATCGGCGACGGCGGCACCTCCACCGGCGCGTTACACGAAGGCGTGAATCTCGCCGCGCAACAGCGCGCCCCCTTGCTGCTCGTGATCGAAAACAACCAGTGGGCCTATTCCACTCCCGTCGGCCGCCAGGTGCCCATCGAGAACCTGGCCGATCGCGCCAAGGCCTACGGCTGCCGCGCAATGATCGTGGACGGGAACGACGTCGAGGCCGTGTTCACCGCGTCCCGCGAGGCCGTACGCCTCTGCCGCGCGGGCGACGGCCCCGTGATCATCGAAGCGAAAACCATGCGCATGCGCGGCCACGCGCAGCACGATCCCGCCGACTACGTGCCCAAGGAAATGTTCGAGTACTGGAAGAAGCGCGACCCCATCGACTCCTACGAGCGAAAGCTCACGGATGCCGGTATCCTGACGGCAAAGAAAAAGGCGCAGATCCTCGAGAGCATCAACGCCGTCATCGAAGAAGACCGCGCATTCGCCGAGAATTCTCCCTTCCCGCCTCCCGAGTTGGCCGACACGCCCGTCTACTGCGACGGCCCGCTCCCCGTCGAGCCCCAGTGGCAGCGTCCCATTGAGGAAGTCACACCGCCGCGTTCCTCAGTGAAGCCGCACTGGCGCGTGGAAGGCCACGGCGAATTCCAGCCCGCAGCAGGCGTAGGGGCGCCGCTTGTTTACCCTGACGCAGGAAGGGCTGCGCCCCACGATCCGAAAAGCACCCCCCGGCCAACTGGCAACGCCCGCGCGAACGGCGGCCGCACCAACGGCGCCAAGTCCTCCAAGCGCCCCGCGAAATCCGCCGCACCCTCTCGAGGGAGAAAATAGCCGTGGCCCAGGTCACGCTGCTCGAAGGCATCCGCCAGGCGCTCTTTGAAGAGATGGAGCGCGACCCGGCCGTCGTCTGCATCGGCGAAGATATCGGCGTTTACGGCGGCGCGTTCAAGGTTACCGCCGGCCTCCTCGAACGATTCGGCTGGGAGCGCGTGATCGACACGCCCATCAGCGAGACGGCCATCATCGGCGCCGCCTGCGGCATGAGCTACCTGGGCCTGCGCCCGGTGTGCGAGCTGCAGTTCGTCGATTTCATCGCCTGTTGCTTCAATCAGCTCACAAATTTCGTGGCCAAGTCGTATTACCTGTGGGGCGCGCCGGTTCCGATGGTTGTGCGCGCGCCCTCGGGCGGAGGCGTCCACGGCGGCCCCTTCCATTCTCAGAACCCCGAAATGTATTTCGCCCACACACCCGGCCTCAAGGTCGTCTATCCCTCCACGCCCTACGACGCCAAGGGCCTGATGAAGTCCGCCATCCGCGACAACAATCCCGTGCTCTTCTTCGAGCACAAATCCCTCTACCGCCGCATCAAGGACGAGATCCCCGGGGGCGACTACACAGTGCCCCTCGGCAAGGCCGTCGTGCGTCGCGAAGGGCGCGACGTCACCATCGTCACCTACGCGGCCATGGCGCACACCTCGATGGAAGCCGCCGCCGAGCTGGCCAAGGAAGGGATCGAGGCCGAGGTCGTGGATCTCCGCACCATCCAGCCGCTCGACATGGAGACGGTCCTCGCCTCCGTCAAGAAAACCAACCGGCTGCTCGTGGCCCATGAAGACACCAGGTTCGGAGGCGTCGCCGGCGAGATTGCCGCGGTTGTGTTCGAGAAGGCTTTCGACGATCTGGACGCTCCCGTGCGCCGCGTCACCGCCCTCGACACGCCCGTCCCGTATTCGCCGCCGCTCGAGGAACACTTTCTACCGCAAGTAAGAGACGTAGTGGAGGCCGCGCGCGATCTGGCGCGCTACTAGCTGGGCCGGTTTTTGATTGCAGCATGATTTGAGCTCTCATGAGGTGAGGCCATGGCAACCGACGTAATCATGCCCCAAATGGGCGAAAGCATTTTCGAAGGCACCATCACCAAATGGCTCAAGAAGCCCGGCGAGCGCGTCGAGCGCGACGAGCCCCTCTTCGAGATCTCTACCGACAAAGTCGACGCGGAAATCCCCGCCCCCGCCGCCGGCGTGCTGAAAGAGATCAAGATCAACGAGGGCCAGACCGTGCCCATCCAAACGGTCGTCGCCGTAATTGACGCCGATGGCCCCGCTGCTGCCCCCGCCGCGCCCGCTCCGGCGGCGGCCAAGCCAACGCCCGCGCAGGCTCCCGCTCCGGCCAAGGCTGCGCCGCCTCCGCCGGTTACGCCTCCCGCGCCGGAAGCCCCTCTCCACTTTGAGCCCACGCCGCGCGCTCCCGCGCCGGCGTCTGCCCCGCCACCGGCCGCCGCTGCTCCGGCTCCCCCGCGCGCCGACGGCGAGAAGGTCCGCAGCTCCCCGCTCGTCCGCCGCATGGCGCGCGAACACGGAGTCGATCTCGCGCAGGTTCCCGGCACCGGAGCAGGCGGCCGCGTCAGCAAACGCGACATGCAGGCCGCCATCGAGCACGGCGTCCCCGCAGCAGCACCCGCCGCGGCTTCTGCCGCGCCCGCTGCATCCGCCGCGCCCCCGGCTCCCGCTCCCTCCCAGGCGCCGCCGCCCGCTTCCGGCTCTCTCTACCGCGCCGCGCTCGAACTCGGCGTTCCCCGCGAGCGCCTGTACTTCGGCCGTTATGAAGTGCAGCCCATGAGCACCATGCGCCAGAAAATCGCCGAGCACATGCTGGCCTCCAAGCACGTCTCCCCGCATGTCTATTCGATCGAAGAGGCCGACGTGACTGGGATCGCCGCCCTTCGCAGCAAATCCAAAGCAGAGTTCGAACGCAAGTACGACCTGAAGCTCAGTTTCATGCCCTTCTTCGTGCTCGCCGCCATCGAAGGGCTGCGCGCCTTCCCCACCATGAACGCCTCGCTCGACGGTACGAACGTCGTCTTTCATAAGGAGTTCAACATCGGTATGGCCGTGGCCCTCGATTGGGGGCTGCTGGTGCCGGTGATCAAGAACGCCGAAGAGAAAAACTTCCTGGGAGTGCAGCGCGCCATCAACGACCTCGCCGAGCGCGCCCGCACCAAGAAGCTGAAGCCCGACGAAGTGGCCGAGAGCACGTTCTCCATCACCAACCCCGGCGTGTTCGGCGGCCTGATGGGCATGCCCGTCATCAACCAGCCGAACGTCGGCATCCTGGGCCTGGGCGCCATCCAGAAACGCGCAGTGGTCGTCGACGACGCTATCGCCATCCGCTCCATGGTCTATCTCACGCTCAGCTACGATCACCGCGTGGTCGATGGCGCCATCGCTCACCAATTCCTGCACAAAGTAAAAACCGTCCTCGAGAATTGGACGGAAAGCATCGTCTAAATCGCGCCGCTCCGGCGCCCGTCGTTGCCGGACGTTGCTATTTTGTACCGCCGGCTTCCAGCCGGCTCCTTCCGCTCGACCGGCGGCTTGCTCAAAACGGGCAATCGCTGGCCGCCGCCTTGACCCCTGGCGGTATCCCCCCAAGGGGGTCGTACATAATGCTTCCTCCAAACGTCTCTCTGGACACCGGGGGGCATTCTGTTTTAGTCTCCCCGGTGTCCTACGTGGCTCTGGCGGGGG
>DATFZR010000558.1:0-10066 GCA_035314265.1 Candidatus Acidiferrales bacterium | reverse complement strand
CTTGAGCGTTTGCGTCTGCACGGACAGTTCATGGACGGCCTTCAAGGGATTGATCAGGTGCAAGCCTTCCGGGAGCATCTCTCCCGTCACCCTGCTGAACAGCGTGAGGACGCCCACATGGCCGGTCTCCACGCGCGTGGTGCAGTTGAAGAGCACCAGCAGGGCCACGATCACGCCGAGAATGACCATCCAACTTCCGCCTCCAAAAAAACCTGACCTGCGCACGTATTCCACCGCGTCGTCGCCACTGATCTTAGCCATTGGAATCCTCCTGCCCCGCGAAGTGGGCGAAACCCTGCTGGTAACCCTACCACAACATATTGTTATGTTCTCCTTGACACCCCATCATTTCGCGTAGAGAATCCGCGCAGTTTTGGGCCCCGCCACTGGGCCCTTTCCAGGGATTTCCTCAGCATTCGAGCAGGGAGGTAGTGATGCAGTATTTGCCCGGTTGGACCGTGCAGTGCATTAACCCAGGGTGTGACGCCCGCGGCCACTGGATACGCGTTACGCAAACCCACGAACCCCAGTGCCCTTGTTGTGGGGCCCCGCTCCAGAATGTGCCGCCGCCGCTGGCGCCCTTGCGCATGCGCCCACGGCCCCTATCGGCCTACAGGCCGCGTCGCGGCCTTCGCTAGCGCGGAGGCATCCGGCCTGCCGTGGACCGGTCGCCGACCGGCCCTGCCTGAGAACTCTCTCCGCGTAGTGGTCTCTTATTGTCTTCCAGAAAACGCAGGATCGCTGAATCTAGCTGGGTGTTCGGGGGGCAGCGTGGGGCAGAGCCCTGCGGCATTCTCTTCCGTGGCCGCCGACACAAAAAAAAGCGGCCGGGGGGGGGCCGGCCGCTCGGGGGTGGTACATGGGGGAGGGAACCGTGAAGCTCTTGTGGCAGCCCGCCGTGGCGGACGCCGAATCTCCTTTGTTACTGCTTCTTTCGCCGGATGCGCACCGGAACAGCCGCCGGTTGGTCAACCAAACTGACCGTAAACAGCGCTAAGCAGAGCATCAATCCAACCACCACCATCTGCTGCTCCCTGCCCGGGCGTCTCTTACTCCGCCGCATCGCCCGCCGTCACTATGGAGAATCGCAAAAGGACGCACCGGGGTCGATAGCGCAGGGGTCACATTTTCGCTGGTACCTAGGTACCTCCCTTTGCGGACCGCACCGGGTGCGCCGCGCCCGAGCCCCCCGAGCCCCCTGCCCTTGTTGCTGGCGCCCTGCCCGCGTGGTAGCCTTGGCCAATCCCCGGCCCCGGAACAGGGCAATACCGGCGCCGCAGCAATGCGCGAGCCATTTTCCAAGCCATGAGCACCGCAGCTCCGCGATATGACCTGCACCTGACCATCCAAGAGCGTGTGCAGGACATTGCCCAGCAGCTTCTGGACGAGCTGGGCAGCCACCGGGGCCTCGACGAAATCCGCGGCGCGGCGCACGCCGAAAGCGTGCAGGCCCTGCACCTGGAGCGCGACCTGGGACTCGGCAGCCTCGAGCGCGTCGAACTGATCGTTCGCGCCGGCGACGCCTTCCACATCCGTCCCCCGGACGAGCTGTTCGCTGAGGCAAACACCCTTGGGGACGTGGTCGCGGCCCTCGAACGCCAGCTCGGGCAGCCGCGCGCCAGCACGTCCGCGGACTCGCACGCGCGCCTGGAAGAACGCGAAAACGCCGCGACGGCGGCAGAGCTGGGCCTGGACGCCGCCGAAACCCTTCTCGACGTGCTCCGCCGGCGCGCCCGGGCCGAGCCCGGCCGCCTGCACCTCCGCATGCACGAAGATGGCGGCGCGGCGACCGACATCACGTTCGGTACGCTCTTCGACCGCGTCACCGCATTTGCACGCGGCCTGGAGAACCTGGGCATCGCCCCCGGCGAACGCGTGGCCATCCTTCTTCCCACCTGCGTCGAGTTCTTCGACGTGTTTCTGGGAGCGCAGATGGCCGCGGCCATTCCGGTGCCCATTTACCCGCCGGTGCGCGCCGACCGCCTGGAGGAGTACGCGTCGCGCCAGGCCGCCATCCTGCGCAGCGCGGAAGTGAGCGCTATCGTCACCTTCGGCCGGGCCGAGCGTGTGGCCCGCCTGCTCGAGCCGCAGGTGCCTTCGCTCCGCCAGGTGACCACCGCCGCGCAGGTGGCCAGGCTGGGAACGCGCCCGGGGCAACTCTCCGGCTCGCGACGCGTGTCCGGCTCGGACATCGCCTTCCTGCAATACACGTCCGGCAGCACGGGGGATCCCAAGGGCGTCACGCTCACCCACGCCAACCTGCTTGCCAATCTGCGCGCCATCGTCGCCGGCGTGGACATGAATCCTCGCGACCGCGCCGTAAGCTGGCTGCCGCTCTACCACGACATGGGCCTGATCGGCGCGTGGATGAGCCCCATGTACGCGGGCGCGCCGCTGTCGCTGATGTCGCCGCTGGCGTTTCTCTCCCGGCCGGAGCGCTGGTTGTGGGCCATCCACGAGCACCGCGGCACGGTGACCGCGGCGCCCAACTTCGCGTACGAATTGTGCGTGCGCAAGGTGCCCGACGAGCGCATCGAGGGGCTCGACCTTTCGTCCATGCGCTACATGCTGAATGGCGCGGAGCCCGTGAATCCTTCCACTCTCGAGCGCTTTGCCGCGCGATTCGAGCGGTACGGTTTTGACCGCCGCGCCATGATGCCGGTTTATGGGCTGGCGGAAAATTCCGTGGCCGTCAGCTTCACGCCTCCCATGCGCGGCTGGCGCGTGGACTGGCTGGACCGGGCCGCGCTCGAAAACGACGGCCGCGCCGTCGCCGTGCCCGCCCCGTCCGCGGAGGCGGTGGCCCGCGAGGCTTCCGCATCCACGGTGGACCCCGCTATCGTAGGATTCGTCTCCGCGGGCTTCCCCGTTGCGGGCAATGAAGTGCGCATCGTGGACGACCTGAGCAACGATGTGCCGGAAAGGGTCGAAGGCCGCCTGTGGTTCCGCAGCCCATCGTCCACATCCGGCTACTACCGCAACCCCGCTGCCACCGGGACGCTCATGCGCGAGGGAGGCTGGCTCGATTCCGGCGACCGCGCCTACTTCGCCGATCGCGAGATCTTCATCACCGGCCGCGCGAAAGACATCATCATCAAAGCCGGCCGCAATCTGTACCCGCACGAAATCGAGGAGCTGGCCGCGGCCACGCCCGGCGTCCGCAAAGGCTGCGTGGTGGCTTTCGGCGTGGTGGACGTGTCCAGCGGCACCGAGCGCATGGTGGTGGTCGCGGAATCTTCCGAGCGCGATCCCGCGCGGCGCGCGGAGATTGCCGCGGGCATCCGCGAGCGCGTGGACCATGGCGTGGGCATGCCGCCCGACGACGTGGAGATCGTGCCCGCGGGCGCGGTGCCGAAAACCTCCAGCGGAAAACTCCGCCGCGAGGCCACGCGCACGCTTTTCCGCGAAGGACGTCTCTTCCAGGGGCGCCCGCCGGCCTGGCTGCAAATCTCGCGCCTCGCCGCGCGCTCCGCTCCGAAGCACGTGGTTGGATTTATGCGCCGGGTGGACGAAGCGCTCTACGGAACCTACTTCCTGGTGATGGTCGCCGGGCTGGCTGCGGTGGTGTGGGCGGAGTTGAACCTCATCCCCAGCCGCACGTTTGGCGCGCGCATCAGCCGCGCGCTCAATCGCCTGTTCTTTCGCCTTATCGGAGTTCCTATCGAACTCGCCGGCGGGGAACATCTGGAAGCGCTGGCCACGCGCTGGGGCCAGCCCTCGCGCGGCGGCCTGCTGATTGTGTCCAATCACGCCAGCTACACCGATGCGGTGGTGATGCTCGCCCTGCTCGGCGCTTACCGCTATCGTTTCGTGGCCAAACAGGAAGTGATGTCCTACCCGTTTATCGGCGGGATCATGAAGAAGCTGGGATATTTCTCCTTCGTGCGCGAAAGCCGCGAGGCGCGGCTGAAGCAGGCCGACGCGCTGGAAGAGGCCCTGGTACGCGGAGAGAGCGTCCTGATTTTTGCCGAGGGCACCTTCACGCCCGCCCCGGGCCTGCGCCCGTTCCAGCTCGGCGCCTTCAAATCCGCCGTGGCCAGCGGATGTCCCGTGCTGCCCATTTCGCTGCGCGGGACGCGGGAACTGCTGCCCGACGGCGCCGTGCTCGCCCGCCGCGGCGCGCGCATCACACTTACGGTCTGCCCGCCGATTTATCCCGGCGCTGCCGAGGAACGCGACTGGCAGCAAATCCTGCGCCTGCGCGACGAAGCCCGCGCCGCCATCGCCGAGCACTGCGGCGAACCGATGGTGTGACGCCGCCGCTATTCCTTTGCCAGCAACTCCCGCGCCGTACAAATCGCGTGGTAGTTATACTTCTTCCGCAGCTCGTCCGAGCCGCCCTCTTCGCGGTCCACCACGCTGATTACGGCTACGACCTTCATGCCCTCGGCCTCCGCAGCTTCGATGGCCTCGAAGGTGGATTTTCCGGTCGTACACACATCGTCCACAATCACCACGTCGCGGACGGGAACAGACCCGATCCCTTCAATCCGTTTCTGCATGCCGTGCTCTTTGCGTTCCTTCCGTACCAGAAACCCGCGCAGCGGCCGGCCCTGCAGATAGCTGAGCGCGACGACGGAAGTGACCACCGGGTCTGCGCCGATGCTCATGCCGCCAATCGCTTCGGCGCGGATGCCTTTCGCGGCCAGGAATTCGAGAATGGAGTGGCCTACGAGCACCGAGCCCTCGGGATCGAGCGTGGTCAGCCGGCAGTCCATGTAGTAGTCGCTCTTTTTTCCGGACGATAGCGTCACCTCGCCGCGAAATAGCGACTTCTCCCGCAGCCGCCGCTTCAATCGCTGCAAATAGTCCGCAGAAACGTCGCCCAAAGCCATCCGCGCCTCCCCTGTGACTGCGCGCCAATTGTAGCGCAGGGCGGGGCGGAGGTTTGCGGGCCGGCGTCTCGCCTACTGCATCCGGAACTTAACGATGATCAGCGTCTCTACGGCAATCGGCTCGCCTCGCAACAGCGTCGGCCGGTAGTGCCATCGCAGGATTGCGTCGCACGCCGCGTGCGCCAGCAGCATATTCCCGCTGAGAACCTCCAGCGATTCCACGGCGCCGTCCCTGGCAATGATGGCGCGGAGTTGCACGTCGCCTTCCAGGTGCATCTGCTTGGCCAGCGCGGGGTACTGCGGCTCGATGCGCACCACCAGCAGAGCCTGCTGAACTTCGGGCGGCACCACGCGCGGCCGGCGCGGGGGTTCTTCTGCCGGCGGTGGTGGCGGCGAGATCGAGCGAAACGGGCTCGCAGGGCCTGCCATGGGAATCTGTCCGTCGGGCGAGCCGGGGCCGGGGAATCCCGGCAGCCCGTCGCCGTCCGTGCTTATCTCCGGAGATGATTCGCTTGCCGGGTGGGGCGCGGGACGGCCCGGCTCGAACGTGATGTGCGAGTACAGCATGATATTCAGCGATTCGTGGTGAGACGCAGGATGATGTGGCGCGGCAACGGGATGCCCCCCTCCACCCTTCCACGGAGGAAGCGGAATGAAGCGCGCCACCATCGGCACTTCCTGCGCGCCAAACAACGGCCGCAAGAGCAGCAAGGTAAGGATGAACGCCTGTATCAGGACCGCAAGATAAATGGTGCGCCGGCGCAATCGCCGTGCGCGCTTGCTTTCTTCATTCTTCTGCTCGAGCAAACACCGGGAAAACCGCTCTCCAGCCTCCATCAGCGCACCTCCGCGCGGGAGTGTGCACGGCGCTGCCGGGGAAACGCCCGAGGCAGGGGCAATGCCTCGCCAGCGGCCCCGGCAGCTTCGTGCTCCCGTTTCTGAGCCCCTTGCGGGGCCCGCTTTCCAGGGAAGGTTGCGCAGCCTCTTGGAGGAATTGACACCGGGCGGGTCCGGGGAGTTCCAGACCGCCCTAGGAACGCTGCCTTCTAGAGCGCTGACGGAGCCATCGGCTGTAGCCGGGGGAGGCGCTCTGGGGTCCTATCCCGGCCCCCCAATGATCCCGGGAAGGGGGTAGGCACTGGCCAACTTCTTCTAGCTCTTTGACTTAGCTGTGGTAGGATGGGCGGCCCTTAGACACCAGACCGTTGTGAATATGCAACAACTAAGGCCTCTCGTGCATCTCACCAATTGCACGAAATCATTCAGCAGGAGGCGCTTCTTACATGTCAGTTCGTTCTGCCGAGACCGTGGGCGTTCGCTCCACCGGGTGGGCTGCCCTGCACCGCGACCCGCAGGAAGACCCCGTCGTGTACACCTGCCCTCATTGTGGCGCCGAGGGCCGCAAGCAGGCGCGCCGCGCCCGTGGTGAATATCGCTTTTCCGACGGGTTCGTTCAGGACCTGCAAGGCGAGATGACTGCCTGCAGGGAATGCCATCGTCCGCTGCATCTCTCCCCCATCGTGCTCGTTCACGATCAGGACGAGATGAAGCGCTTTGAAGCCGTCTTTCTTCCCGAAGTGCTGGTCAGCAAGAACTAAGCCAGCTCACACAGAGGTTTCCGCGAGTCGACGCCGGTCCCGCTCAGCGGGTCCGGCGTTTTCATTTTCATTTGCCGCCGGGCCGCACCTCGAGGCTGTCCCCCATCCAGTCCAGGTCCGCCTTCATATGGTTCTTTTCCAGTTCGGTGCGCACGCGCTCGAATGCGTCGTCCACTGTGTCGGCGAACTGCAGCAGGCCGTAATCCTGTTCGCTGATCGTTCCCCAGCGCACCATGGCCCGCCAGTCCAGCACCTCGTCCCAATACCTGCGCCCGTAGATCAGGATCAGGTTGCGTTGGGGCAGCTTGCCGCTCTGCAGCAGCGTGAGCATCTCGCACAGCTCGTCCATGGTGCCGAAGCCGCCGGGAAACACGATCAGCGCCTTGGCGAGCTGCGCGAACCACAGTTTGCGCATGAAGAAATAGTGGAAATCAAAGTTCAGGTCGCGGCTGATGTACGGGTTGGGATACTGCTCGTGCGGGAGCTGAATGTTCAGTCCGATGGATTTCCCGCCCGCATCGGCCGCGCCGCGGTTGGCCGCCTCCATGATGCCGGGCCCGCCTCCCGAGCAGATCACGAACCGCCGGGGGTTCTGCCCGAACTTCGCGGACCATTTCGTGATGCGCCGGGCCAGCTCGCGCGCCTGTTCGTAGTAGCGCGACATGTGCACGGCGGCCTGCGCTTCGCGAAGCTTGGTGTTTCGTTCGGCTCGCGCGGCGGCCGCGCGCGGACGGGGCGTTTTCTTCAGCCGTTCGAGCCGCGCCTCCGACGCTTTGCGGGGAAACATCCGCGCGGAACCGAACATCACGATCGTGTCCGCCACGCCGGCGTGCCGCAGCCGCGCCAGCGGGTCGAGATACTCGGCCATGATGCGCAGCGGGCGGGCGGGTGCGCTTTCCATGAATTCAGCCACGCGGTAGGCGGGCCGCGTCGCATGGAGCCGGTGCTTGCTGCTCATGGTTTCTCTCCGGGGAGGCAGTGACAAACGAGCAGAATTTATTCTAGAGGCAACAAGCCCGGCGGCGTTACCCGCGTTGCGGCCCGGTTTCCAGCCATACAGCAGCGGCTGCCGCATGGTAGGATTTGCCTATAGGCAGGCTGCGGAGACCGCCGGGGCCGGCACAGTCTTTCCTGTCCGGAATGCAGGGAGATAACCCCCGGCTGGCGATTCGCGTCCAAACAGTGGTGGAAAAAGCAATGCATCGCGCCGGGAGACCGGCGATGGTCGCGGGAATTCTGGCCCTGCTGGCCGTTGCGCCTGGGGCGCGCGCGCAGGCTCCCGCCGGTCCGCTTCCTCCTCCCGCTCACATTCAGGAACCTCCGAAACCATCCGTCCGCGTGAAGGTGGATTGGGTGACCGCGCCCGTCACGGTGCGCGACTCCAAGGGCGAGCTGGTGCTCAACCTGGCGCAGAAGGACTTTCGCGTCTTCCAGGACGGCGTGGAGCAGACCATCGAGCACTTCGATCTGGGTGGCGACCCGCTCTCCATCGTCATCGTCGCGGAAAACAGCAGCCGCGTCGCTCCCCTGCTGCCCGCCGTGCGCAGCACCGGGATTCTTTTCTCTCAGGAAGTGATGCCGGGAGACGTGCAGGCCGCGCTGGTTACTTACGACGACAAGCCGCAGGTTCTGCAGCCTTTCACGTCGAGCGGAGACGCCATCGAGCGGGCCGTCAACAACATGCCCCCGGGGCTTTCCGGCGCCGCGCTCTTCGACGCGCTTTCCACGGGCGTGGATTTGCTTTCCCGGCAGCCGAAAAATCGCAGCCGCATCCTGCTGGCGCTGGCGGAACCTGTGGACACGGGCAGCGAAGCAAGGCTTGGCGAAGTGCTGCGCGCCGCCCAATTGCAGAACGTCACCATCTACAGCGTGGGCCTCTCCACGACTGCGGCGGAATTGCGCGCGGAGCAGCGGCAGCGGCCTTCTCCCTACCCGCCCGGAATCAACCCGGGGCCGGGCCCGCCGGGACTTCCACAAACACCCTCAATCACGCAGATTGAAAACTCCGGGGCCGACCTGGGAGCCCTGGGCGTTTGGATTGTCCAGCACGTGAAGGGATCGCTGAAGGATCACATCCTGGAGGTCGCCACGAGCGCCACCGGCGGCGAGCACGTCGCGGCGTTCAAGGACCACACGATTGATAAAGCCGTCAGCCAGATTGCCGGGGAGCTCCACGCGCAATACACGCTGGGTTACCGGCCCGTTTCGGGAGACGCGCCGGGCTTTCACACCATCAGCGTGAAAGTAGACCGTTCGAACCTGAAGGTGCGCACGCGCCCCGGGTACTACCTGGAGTAGCGGCAGGCGCGGCCAGCGCCTTCCTGACCGTGGGCGCTTCCCAGCCAGCCGCAACACTTGGTCAAAACTCCCGCTTCGGCACCGTCTGCTCGTTCCCCACGCGCCCCGCAACAATCTCCGCCTTCGAATAATTCTCGGCGCGAATGGGCGTTCCGGCCACACGCCGCAGCACCGTAAGCTGCCCGGTGTGCTGCAGTGCGTCCGCAACAGGTCCCTGAAACAGGCGCTCCACCGGCGCATGCACCTTCTTCCCGGATGCCAGGTAATCGTCAAACGCCTTCAGCGCCGCAAAGAACCGCTCCACTTCCGCATGCCACGCGAGCGGCGCCGGATTGTTCCACTTCTCTTTCCCGCGCGCGATCGAGAGCGCCCAATCGAACAGGTCTCCCATATGCGCCAGGATTTGGGCCGGCGTGCGCACATCCGGCGCGGCCTGGAATTCCGCAAACGATTCAGGCGCACCGCGCACGGCCTTCCCCGCGCGGTACGCCAGCGTGGCCACGGTGTGGCGCAGCAGAGACAGGCTGGGATCCGAAGGCTTCTTTGCTTTTCTCATGACGCTCTCCGTGCCGGGGCCAGACCCAGGGCTAGACGAGAATCCAAACGACCGCAACCGCGCAGATCATGAGCCGCACCAGCCAGCCGGCCAGGTGCGCTCCCGTCACCTGCGGATGAATTTTCATCCACAAACCATTCTGGACGAGAATCGGCAGCGGGCCCATGGCCCAAACCGCTACGGCCAGCTTCAGCGTGCTGCTCCAGGTGGCGATCCCCAAACGGGCGCACACCAGCACGAATGCGGCGCAACTGATCGCCCCGATCACCTGCGACCCGGCAATCAACGCCGCGTCGGGCTCCCCCGGCTTCTTCCGCCAGATCTGGGGGAACGCCATATACCTGTCGTGGAAGAGCATGCCCATGAAGAGCCAGTCGGTGAAAGTGCCGACGACTCCTGCGGCGAGAATTGCCAGTCCGGCCCGCGTCCAATTCATCGGATACACCCGCACCTTTCGCGCCGGACTTCACGTCTCCGGCGCAGGCCGGCCTGCACGCTAAAGGTCAGAGGATCTGCTTCCAGAAGGAAGCCTCGCGGCTTTCCAGCAGGGCGCCCTTGCGCTCTCCCCAGATCTTCATGTGCGGCGTTTCCCAGTGACGCTTGTGGTGTTCCAGGCTGCGCCAGATCTCCCGCAGCAAGAACAGCCCCGGTTGGTCCGACGATACATGCAGGTCGTATGCGATGCAGCCGCGCTCGGCGCGCGAAGGCACTACCAGCGTGCGCAATTCCTTCTCGAGGCCGGCCTCACGCCCCGGCCGCGCGCGCAGCGCGACGACGAG
>DATFZR010000557.1:0-4292 GCA_035314265.1 Candidatus Acidiferrales bacterium | reverse complement strand
GGCGCCATGCGGAAAATCCGCTTCCCGGTCAATTTGAACGAGGCCACCTGCAGAATCACGGAAAACGCCTCGATCACGAAAATGCCCCCGATGAAGAACAGCAGGATTTCCTGTTTGATGATGGCGGCCACCGTGCCGATCGCGCCGCCCAGCGCCAGCGAGCCCACGTCGCCCATAAACAGGTCGGCGGGGTACGCGTTGTACCAGAGAAAAGCGAGCGCGGAACCGGTGATGGCCCCGCAGAAAATGGTGAGTTCGCCCGCCCGCGGGATGTGCGGGAGATCCAGGTACGCCGCAAAGCCGGCATGGCTGGTGACGTAGGTGAGCGCGGTAAGCGCGCCCGACGCCACCACCACGCAGCCGATGGCCAGCCCATCCAGGCCATCCGTCAGGTTCACCGCGTTCGATGAGCCCACAATCACCAGCGTCAGGAACAGCAGAAACGGCAGATAGGCCACCGACCACAGATAGGGATTGGTGAGCAGCGGCGTCACCACCAGCTCCGGATGGATTTTCTTGAAGAAGGGCATGATCAGCTCGGTCGAATAGACGCCCCGGGCCCTCAGCAGCAGCAGGATGACCCCCGCGAAAAACGCCGTCAGGAATTGCAGGGAGAGTTTCGTGCGGCCGCGCAACCCCAGGTTCTGCCGTTTCGCGATTTTGGCGTAGTCGTCTGCAAAACCGATGGCGCCGAACGACAGCACGGAAAAAAGCGCGAGCAGCACGTAGGGGCTGCGCACATCTGCCCACAGAACCGTCGAGACCACGATGGAGACCACGATCAGCAGGCCGCCCATCGTCGGCGTTCCCGCCTTCTTCTTGTGGCTCTCCGGCCCCTCTTCGCGGATGAACTGCCCCACCTGCATTTCGCGCAGCCGGCGCACAAACGCCGGGCCGAGCAGCAGGCCAAACGCCAGCGCCGTCATTCCCGCAAACGCGGTGCGCACCGTGATGTAGCGAAACACGTTCAGCGGGCTGAAATACGGCTGGAGCCATCCGTAGAGGACGTAGTAGAGCATGTCAGTGCGCGTCCCCGCCGCCGGGCCGCACGGCCGCGGCGCCCGCGAGCGGACCCTGTGCGGCCAGCGCCTCCACCACGCGCTCCAGATGCACGCCGCGCGAGCCCTTCAGCAGCACCAGGTCGCCCGGCTCGATGAATCCCGGTAGGAATTCCGCCGCCTCCGCCGCGCTCGAAAAAAACCGTTGCTGCGCCGGGCGGTGTCCCGCGGCTTCGGCGCCGCGCAGGATTTCCGCCGCGTCGCCCTGCACGCCAAAAATCCAGTCCACGGTGCCGAACGATGCGGCGTGCGCGCCGGCCTCCCGGTGGAGTTGCGCCGAGGCCGTGCCCAGCTCGAGCATCTCTCCGGCCACCAGCACGCGGCGGCGAAATCCCGGGGCGCGCGCCAGCGTGGCGGCGGCCGCGGCCAGCGCCGCGGGGCTCGAGTTGTAGCAATCGTTGATCACCGTGTAGCCTGCTTCAAATCGCAGCACCTCGCCGCGCATCGTGCCCGGCGTGAGCGCGGCAAACGCGCGCCGCGCATCCTCCGCGCCGATTCCCCAGCAACTCGCCGCCGCCAGCGCGGCGAGCGCGTTCAACGCGTTGTGCCTGCCGAGCAGCGGAATCTCGAGCGTAGCCGTTCCGTCCGGCCCGGCGTACTCCAGCTCCGCGCCCTCGAGGCCGCGTTCCGTAATGCGCACGGCCCGAAAATCAGCGTTCGGGCTGACGCCGAAGGTAATCACGCGGCCCGCCTCGCGCGACGCAACCGCGTCCGCGAACGCGGCCACACGCGAATCGTCCGCATTCAGCACGGCCACCGGATCGTCCCCCGCCAGCCCTTCCACCAGTTCGCGCTTGGCCACCGCGATTTCTTCCACAGACGCGAAAAACTCCAGATGCACGGGCGCCACGCGCGTCACCACGCCCACCTCCGGCCGCGCCATCCAGGCGAGCCGCGCGATTTCGCCGATGCGGCTCATGCCCATTTCAATCACGGCCGCGTCGTGCCCGTCGTCCAGTTTCGCCAGCGTCAGCGGAACCCCGAACAGGTTGTTCAGGTTTCCCGTGGACTTCAGCGTACGGAACCTCGTGCCCAGCAACGCCGCCAGGATCTCTTTGGTCGTCGTTTTCCCCACGGACCCGGTAACGCCTGCCAGACGGCGCCGCGCCGCGCCCGGCCCTGCCGGCCGGCGGCCCCACTCCATGCGCCATTCCCGTGCCAGCCGCTGGAGGGCGGCCAGGGGATCGTCCACAGGGAGGAGGTGCGGGCGAAGGGCTGGGTCGTACTCAGGCACGCGCTCTTCGGAAACCACTGCGGCCAGCGCTCCGGCAGCGAGTGCGGCGGGGACGAATTTGTGAGCGTCGTAGCGCTCTCCACGGACGGCGAAGAACAACTCCCCTCGCGCCACCGTGCGGGAATCAATCGAGACTCCCGCAACACGCGCGGAGAGATCCGCCTTCTCCGCGGGCCTGCCCGCCGCGAGGCCCAATGCGCGTACCGCGTGTTCCAATGTCCAGTTCATGGACTCGTCTTCGAGCCGGTGCCGCTGCGCGTGGTTCGGTGCGCCGGATGGCGCGGGAATGGGCTGACCCACAGTGCGGATGGGGCATGTTTTCCGGCTTCTGCTCCTTCAGCCCCGGCCTACAGGGCATCTCCTTTTCGAAACCCGTGGGGCGGACTTTTAGTCTGCCCAGCAATCTCTAGCAGCGGACCATCGCCGCGGCCGGGCGGCTACGGCACGCGCGCACCGCGCGTCACCCGCGATGCCCCATCCCCCGCAGCACGCGCCGCGCTTCCTCGCGGTCGTCGTAATCAATCGTGCGATCCCGCAGCACCTGATACGTCTCATGCCCCTTGCCGGCCAGCAGCACGATATCTCCCGGCCGCGCCCGCTCGATGGCCATCGCCACCGCTTGCGCGCGTTCCGGTTCGATCATGTACTCGCAGCCCGTCCGCTGCAGGCCCACCAGCGCGTCGTTGATGATGTTGCGCGGATCTTCCCCGCGCGGATTGTCGCTCGAAAGCACCACCAGGTCGCTCAGCGAGCCAGCGGCTTCGCCCATCAGCGGACGCTTGGTGCGGTCGCGTTCGCCGCCGCAGCCAAACACGGTGATGATCCGCCCGGACTTGTTCAGCTCGCGCGCCGTCTGCAGCAGGTTGCGCAACGCGTCGTCTGTGTGCGCGTAGTCCACAATCACCAGGAACGGCTGGCCGCAATCCACGCGCTCAAAGCGCCCCGGAACGGTCTTGCAATCATGGATGCCCCGCTCGATGGCCGCGCGGGGGATTCCCATGCCCACGGCCGCGGCCATGGCGCCCAGGATGTTGTACACGTTGATTTTCCCCACCAGCGGCGACGCCACTTCGATTTTTCCCTCGGGCGTCTGCGCGGTGAACTCGAGCCCCGTGAATGCCGGCGCAAAGCGCTTCGTGGTGACGTCTGCTCCCGCCGAAAGGCCGTAGGTGAGCGTGCGCTCGGCGAGGCCGGTGAACAGCCCTGCCGCCGGATCGTCCCGATTCACCGCCCCCGCGCGCGGCCGCCCCGCGCCCGTGCCCTCGAACAGCAGCCGTTTGGCAGCGCCGTACGCGTCCATCGTCTTATGAAAATCCAGGTGGTCGCGCGTCAGGTTGGTGAATATGGCGGCGGAAAACCGGCAGCCCCACACGCGATCGAGCGCCAGCGCATGCGAGCTCACCTCCATGGTGACGTGGCTGCCGCCCGCGGCGCGCACTTCGGCAAAGAATTTCTGCAGCTCGAGCGACTCCGGCGTGGTGTGTTTGGCCGGGCCTTCACTCTTTGGCGTGCGGTAGAGAATCGTGCCGAACAGGCCGGTGGAGTGCCCCGCGGCGCGCAGGATCGAATCCATCAGGAACGACGTGGTGGTCTTCCCGTTTGTGCCCGTGATTCCCACCAGCTCCAGGGAGTCCGCGGGCCTTGCGTAGAAGTTGGCCGCGATCTGAGCCAGCGCTCTCCGCGGCTCGTCCACCTGAATCCAGGCGACCCCGGCCGGAACGTCCGCGGGCGCGCCGGCGCCGGCGGCCGGACGCGGGTTCTCGCTCACCACGGCCGCCGCGCCACGCCCGAGCGCGTCGGCGACGAACCGGTTGCCGTCCGCGTGCTCCCCACGGATGGCCACGAACAGCGCCCCCGGCGTCACCTTGCGGCTGTCGTAGGCCACCGAGGCGATCTCCAGCTCTGCAGGGGCGCGCCGCGGCTGCCCTTCCTTTACGGCCACATCTTCGAGGAGTTCGCCGAGTTCCATCGGTTCACGCCCGATCCCAGGTTCTGTCTCC
>DATFZR010000556.1:0-4651 GCA_035314265.1 Candidatus Acidiferrales bacterium | reverse complement strand
ACGGTGCTGCTGGTGGGCCTGGTGTTTGCGGTGGTGGTGAGCGTGGCGGCCGGCGCCCTGGCGGAATTCCTCGATCCCTCGTTCAGAACACCGGGAGAAGTGGCGGAGGTGCTGCGCGTACCGGTGCTGGCAACGGTTCCCAGGCAAGTGGCGTAGAGGTCTTCGGGTTTCAGTTCTGGTTTCGGGACCATCGGCAGGTGCGATCGAGCCGGAAGTGAACGGCTCATCGGCAGGGAGCGGAAAAATCATGAGCAGGAACTTTGAGTTGCTGCAGCAAGCGGGGAAAGGCTGGGAAGTGCCCGTTCTGAAGGAAGTAAAACCCTCGATTCCATTCCCATTTGCCGGCCGGGACAAAGCCGTGCCCGTGCCGGTGGCCCCAATCGCGTCCGGCGATCCCATGGACCAGCTTGCGCGCGAAGAAGCGCTTCGCCTGGTGCAGCGCATCTTCTTCCTGCAAACGGAAACGCCGCCGAAAGTGGTGGTGTTTGCGGGCATCGATCACGGCAACGGCTGCAGCAGGATTTGCGTGCGCGCCGCCGAGGCCTTGCAGGCGCACGGCCAGGGGGCGGTGTGCATTGTGGAAGGCAACTTCCGCTCGCCGTCGCTGCCGGAGGTTTTCGGCACGACGAATCACCACGGGCTCACCAATGCCCTGCTGGGGAACGCTCCCATCCGTTCTTTCGCCAAGCCCGTGCGCGCGGATGGCATGTGGCTGCTCTCTGCCGGCGCGCTGGCCCCGGATTCTCACGGCCTGTTGAACTCAGACCGGCTGAAAACGCGCTTCGATGAATTGCGGAATGAATTCGAGTACATCCTGGTGGACGCGCCGCCGCTTACGCGGTATTCGGACGCCATCGCGCTGGGCAGGGTGGCGGACGGCCTGGTGCTGGTGCTCGAAGCGCATGCCACGCGCCGGGAGGCGGCCCTGCGCATCACTGAAAATCTGCGCGCAACTCAGGTGAACCTGTTGGGCGTGGTGCTGAACAAGCGCACATTCCCGATTCCGGAATCGCTCTACCGCTCGCTCTAGACGCCTTTTGCGGGACCCTTCCCTTCGCAACAAAGGCAAGCGCCGCGCACCACAAACGGGACTCTCAGCCATGGACGAAGTCAGACGCCGCATCCTCGTGAACCTGCTAAAGGTGTTTGACCTTTGGCTTCTGACGCTGTCGTTTGCCGCGGCTGCCATCCTGGTGGCGTCTGTGGAACAGCGTGTTCCGCTGGCGGAGTTCCTTTCTCTGCGGGTGAAGCTCTCCAATTGCCTGATCTTCGCCGTGATTCTGATTGCCTGGCACGGGATGCTGCGCCTGTGCGGTCTGTACAGATCGAGGAGCCTTTCCACCAGGGAGGTGGCGGTTCTCCAGGTGTCGAAGGCCACGGCTCTTACCACGGCGTGCCTTGCCACGGGCGGGGCGCTGTTTTCCATCAGCATCGTGACGCCGCGCTTTCTGGTGATCTTCTGCGCGCTCGCTACCGTGTTTCTGGTTGCTTCGCGGCTGGCTCTTCGCATGGCGCGCGAGCAGGCGGCGCGTTACGGACGCAACTGGCGCTACATCCTCGTGGTGGGCACGAACTCTCGCGCCGTGGAGTTCGCCCGCCGCATCAGTGATGAGCCGGAGAACGGCTTCCGGATACTGGGCTTTGTAGACGGGCCGTGGCCCAGGCTGGGCGAGTTTAAAAAGAGCGGCTTCCCCCTGGTGTGCGACACGCGCGGGCTCCCGGAATTCCTGCGACGCAACGCCGTGGACGAAGTGGCCATGTACCTCCCCTTGCGCTCCTGCTACGAGTGCGCGTCGCAAGCGGCTTCGCTGTGCGAACAGCTTGGAATCAGCATGAGGTTCGACGGCGATATTTTCAGCCTGAAGAATGCTCCTTCGCAGTCTGAAGAGATGCAGGGCCCCTACTACTACGCCACGCATAGCCTGACGCTGCGCGAATGGGGGCCGCTGATGATCAAGCGTGGCCTGGATATCGCGCTCTCGATGGCGCTGCTGCTTCTCGTCTCCCCGATTCTGGCTGTCGCCACGGTGACGATCTGGCTGGAGTCGAGCGGGCCGATCTTCTTTCTTCAGGAGCGCGTGGGGCTGAACCGCCGGCGCTTCTTGATGTACAAATTCCGGACCATGGTGCCGAACGCGGAAAGAATGCTCGACCAGTTGGCATCGCGGAATGAGGCGTCGGGACCCGTATTCAAGATCGCCAACGACCCGCGCATCACGCCGGTGGGAAAATTCCTGCGGCGCACGAGCATTGATGAGTTGCCGCAGCTTCTGAACGTGCTGAAGGGCGACATGAGCCTGGTGGGGCCGCGCCCGCTGCCCGTGCGCGACTACGAAGGCTTCCGCAAAGACTGGCAGCGGCGCCGCTTCAGCGTGCGGCCCGGCATCACCTGCCTTTGGCAAATCTGCGGGCGCAGCTCGGTGCCTTTCGAACAATGGATGCGGCTCGATCTTCAATACATGGACGAGTGGTCGCTATGGCTGGACCTGAAAATCCTGGTGCGAACGATCCCCGCGGTGCTGAAGGGATCGGGCGCGGCATGAGCATGGGCGTTCTGACAAAAGACGGGCTGGGCCGCAACGCGCTCTGGATGCTTGTGGGCATGGGGCTTCGGCTGGTTATCCAGGCGCTGTATTTCGTGGAGATTGCGCGGTCGCTGGGGGCCGTGAATTACGGCGCGTTTGTGGGCGTGGTGGCGCTGGTGGGGATCGCGTTCCCGTTTGGGGCGCTGGGGAGCGGCAACCAGCTTGTCAAAAACGTGTCGCGTGATCGCAGCCTGTTCCCCACCTGCTGGGGTGCGGCGCTCGCGACCATCGGAATATTCAGTTCCCTGCTGCTTGGGCTGGTGCTGCTGGTTTCCCATTTGCTGCTTCCCGCGGCGATTCCGTTGCGGCTGGTGCTGCTGGTGGCCGGGGCTGATCTGTTTGGCTTGAGCGTCGTGACGGTGAGCGGGCAGGCGTTTCAAGCTGTAGAGCAACTCAACTGGACGGCCGCGATCAATGTGTTGTTCAGCGCCGCGCGGCTTGCCGGAGCCGTGGTTCTGATCCGCAGCAATAGCCACCCTTCGGCACTTCAGTGGGGCCACCTCTATTTCTGGGCTTCGATAGCCGTCGCCGTAAGTGCCTTTGTGCTGGTGTGCATCCGGCTGGGCGCACCGCGGCTCGCCCGGCCGCGAACGTTCGCCGAAATGCGCGAGGGGTTCTACTTTTCGGCCAGCCTGAGCGCGCAGACGGTCTACAACGATATTGATAAGACGATGCTGGCGCGGCTGTCGTCTCTCGATGCCGCAGGCATCTACGGGGCGGCCTACCGGCTGATTGACGTGAGCTTCGTTCCGGTGTCGGCGGTGCTGTACTCGACGTACCCGAGGTTTTTCCGCGAGGGCGCGCGGGGCATTTCCGCCAGCTTTGCGTATGCCAGGCCGTTGCTGCTGCGCGCGCTGGGGTATTCGTCGGCGGTCTGCGCGGTTTTGCTCTTGTCGGCGGGTTTGATTCCCCGGATCATCGGCGCCGAATACGCGCAAAGCGCGGAGGCCCTGCGCTGGCTGGCGCCGCTGCCGATTCTGAAGGGGCTGCATTGTTTTCTTTCCGATTCACTGACGGGCGCGGGCCACCAGCCGCTGCGCACAAAGCTGCAGGCGGGCGTGGCCGCGTTCAACATCCTCATCAATCTCTGGATCATTCCCGCGTATTCCTGGCGCGGTGCGGCTTGGTCGAGCCTGGCTTCGGACGGCCTGCTGGCTTGCGCAATGGGAACGGCGGTTTATTTCCTTTCCCACGGCGCACCGGCCGCGCTGCCTGATGCAGCGGCGAATGCGGAGTGCACCTGAAGTCTTGGAGCGTTTCCATCCGCAGAACGGCAATCGCTTATGACGCAACGCTTTGTTTCCCTGAAATCGCTGGAGATGGCAATCCTGGGGGCCGTCGCCTTTGTGACGAGCGGCGCCCTGGTCCGTTTTGTTTCCAGCAACGACGCCGACCTGGTGACGACGGGGGACGTACGCTTCGAGATCATTCTCGCTTTGTGCTATGCCGCCGTTCTTCTGATTTTCCTTTTTCATCTTGTGCCTGGATTTCGAGCGACGTTCTATACGCCGGCCACGCCCGCGCTCTTGATCCTGGCTTGCTCCTCCGCGTTATGGGCTGAACTGCCCGGCTTGGTGCTGCGGCGGGCCGCGGGACTTGCGGGCGCGACCCTCTTCGGCGTGGTTCTGGCGAGCCGGCTGACCTTCGCGGAGCAGCTCTTGCTGCTCCGCCGGGTGCTCCGGGTGATTGCATTCCTGAGCCTGGCAGCCTGGGTGCTTGGACTGCTGTTCGGCGTACACCTGGTCACCGGAAGTTCCACGGC
The DNA here is from genome assembly GCA_035314265.1 of Candidatus Acidiferrales bacterium. Taxonomy (GTDB): domain Bacteria; phylum Acidobacteriota; class Terriglobia; order Acidiferrales; family UBA7541; genus JOPF136. Next base: position 304 of record DATFZR010000556.1, on the reverse strand, counting down.
CGCGGAAGGAATCTGGTCGTCTGACGCGGGCGGGCCCTGGAGAGGAATCTTCAATCATAAGAACGTGCTGGGCTCCGCGGTGGCGCTGGCCCTGCTGGCGGAGTGGCACATTCCGGCCGGTGCTGTTGCAGCGCGGGCCTCGAAAGCGGTGTGGATGTGCGCCTACGCGGCCCTGCTGGCGCTCTCCAACTCGATCACCTCGGCCGTTACCCTGGTTCTTACGATTGTGGTGATGTACGCGATCAAATCGTTTCGTGGACGATACGGGCTGGTGCTTCCGGCGGGGCTGGTGGCGATGCTGTTC
>DATFZR010000555.1:0-7319 GCA_035314265.1 Candidatus Acidiferrales bacterium | reverse complement strand
AGGCACATCCCGGCCAGCAGCCACCGGCCCGTCCTTGCGCGCATCCATGCCCCCATCTCGCCCCCTTCGGACTGCGCTCCCAGGCGAAGCGCGCGGGCGTCCCGTTCTGGGCGCCACCGCGCTGGATGTTAACTTAAATTAATACGACATGTAAAGCGTGCTTTATGTCACCGGCTCAGCAGAGTTATTGGCAGGATTACACCTGGACTTATTCTTACGGCTGCAGCGCGGTCAATCGCCGCGCGGCGCGATGTGCCGGGCAGCGGTTCACCTGAGCCTCATCGAGCTAAAAACAAAACCGCCGCCTCTAGGATTTCTGAAGGCGGCGGTTCTTTGTCTATAAGATGCGATTGCATTTTTTCAGTGCACGGCCGGAGGCGTGTTCCCCGTGGCAGCGGGCTTTTCGTCGGCCCGCGCTGCCGGCAGCGCCGGTGGCGGCGTTGGCGGCGCCGGTTGCCTCACGACGGGCTCGAACTTCCCGATGGCCAGTTCGATGGCCTGGTCCAGCGTGCGCACGTAGTGCAATTGCAACCCTTCCAGCATCTCCGGTTGCAGGTCTTCCTTCACGTTCGGCTCGTTGTCTGCCGGCAGAAGGATTGTCCGGATGCCGGCGCGTTTCGCTCCCAGCACCTTTTCTTTGATCCCGCCCACCGGCAGGATTACGCCGGAGAGCGAAGTCTCGCCCGTCATGGCCAGGCGCGGCTGCACCTGGCGTCCCGACATCAGGCTTACCAGCGCGGTCACCATCGCCGCGCCTGCGGACGGGCCGTCCTTCGGCACGCCTCCCGCCGGCACGTGGATGTGCACGTCGCTGTTCTTGAAAAAATCCGGGTCGATCCCGTAGCGGTCCGCGTTCGCACGCACCCAGGTGAGCGCGGCCTGCATGGACTCCTGCATCACGTCTCCGAGACTTCCGGTCATGGTGAACTGCTTCCCGCCGGGCATCCGCGACGCCTCGATGAACACGATGTCGCCGCCCGCGGGTGTCCACACCAGGCCCACGGAAACGCCGGGACGGTTTACGCGCTCTTCCACTTCTTTCTCCGTCCGGTACTTCGGCACGCCCAGCGCCTGGCGCACCACTTCAGCCGTTACCACGAGCTTTTCCGTGTTGCCTTCGGCCATGCGCCGTGCCTGACGCCGCGAGAGTGTGGCGATCTCGCGCTCCAGGTTGCGCACGCCGGCTTCACGGGTGTAGCTGTGAATGATTTCCCGCAACCCTTCTTCGGTGAACTCGACGTTCTCGCCTTCCTTCATCCCGTGTTCCCTGGTCTGCTTGGGAATCAGGTACTTCCGCGCGATGTGGATCTTCTCTTCCTCGGTGTACCCGGGGAGTTCGATGATCTCCATGCGGTCGCGCAGCGGCTCCGGGATGGGATCCATCCAGTTGGCCGTGGCGATAAAGATGACCTTCGAGAGATCGAAGGGCACGTCCAGATAATGGTCGCGGAATGTTGCGTTCTGTTCCGGATCCAACACTTCCATCAGCGCCGCAGACGGGTCGCCGCGGAAATCACGCCCCAGCTTGTCCACCTCGTCCAGCATGAACACCGGGTCGTTCGTCTCCGCCCGGCGCATTCCCTGGACGATCTGTCCCGGCAGAGCGCCGATGTAGGTGCGGCGGTGGCCGCGGATCTCCGCCTCGTCGTGCATCCCGCCGAGCGAGATGCGCACGAATTTCCGCCCCATTGCTCGCGCGATGGATTTTCCGAGCGAGGTCTTGCCCACGCCCGGAGGCCCCACAAAGCACAGGATCGGCCCCTTCATCGCCGGCTGCAGCTTCTTCACCGCCAGGTACTCCAGGATGCGGTCCTTCACCTTCTTCAGGTCGTAGTGGTCCTCGTCCAGAATCGTGAGCGCCTTCGGGATGTCGATCTCCTCCGCCCCCGAAGACTTCTGCCATGGCAGCGTGGTCATCCAGTCCAGGTACGTGCGCGAAACCATGTATTCGGCCGACGCCGGCTGCATCTTCCCCAGCCGCTTCAGCTCCCGGTCGCACTCCTTGCGCGCCTCCGGCGACATGCCGCTGGCTTCGATCTTCTTGCGCAGCTCGTCGATTTCGTTCTGCACATCGTCGGACTCACCCAGTTCCTTCTGGATGGCCTTCATCTGCTCGCGCAGCAGGTATTCCCGCTGGTTCTGGTTTACCTGCTCCTGCACCTGTTCCTGGATCTTCGAGCGCAGCTCCAGCACTTCGAGTTCTTTCGAGAGCTCGCGCACCAGCGTCTCCAGGCGCTTGCGCACGCTCGCTGTTTCCAGCAGTTCCTGTCGCAGTAGCGTGGAGAGCGACGGGATGGTGTGCGAGATGAAGTCCGAAAGGCGTCCCGGATCCTCGAGGCCCATTACCTGGTTCTGCAGGTCGTCGGAGAGTTGCGGCGAACGCCCTACCACGTCGCGGAAAAGTTCCTGCGCCTGCCGCACCAGCGCCGTCAATTCGGAATCGAGCGCGCCGGTCACGTCTTCCTCGATGTTTACCCGCCCGCGCAGGAACGGCCGGAACGAAACGATCTCCGCCACACGCACTCTTTGCAAACCCTCGAGAAACACCACCACGGTGTTGTTCGGCATCCGCACCATCTTGTGGATCTTTGCGGCCGTGCCCACCGCGTGCAGGTCTGTTCCCGTGGGCTCTTCAATCCGGGGGTCGAGCTGCGCCACAACCCCGATCACCTTCTCGTCGCCGTGCAATGACTCCAGCAATGCCAGCGAACTCTCCCGCCCTACCGTCAGCGGCATCACCGCGCCGGGAAAGAGCACCGTCTCCCGCACAGGCAGGATGGGTAGCTCTTGGGGGATCTTGAATGACTTGTCAGCCATGGTCACAACCTCTCTGCCCCATGGGGCCAAAAGGGCCGACAAGGGACGGAACTATCAGGTTCGATGAAGAAAGCAGGACCCCGGTTGCGTGTCCTCACTTCTCTAAAGTAAACATACCTTAGCGTATTTCGCTCACCATTGCAAGATTGCACATAACATGCTCTATTTTCAATGCATTACGAAGCCTATCCACCTGCACCACTCACGCATCTCCCACCGCCAGCCGCTGGCTCGCCTCACACCGCTCCCTGGCAAACTGTAAAGCCTGCTCCCGGGTACTCAGCCTCCCCTCGAGCTGTGCCTCCTCAACCGCCTCTATGATTTGACGGTACGCGGGCCCCGGGGGGAGCCCCAGAGACTTCAGGTCATCCCCCGTCACCAGCCGTGGCGGGCGGACAGCCTCTGGGGGCGTCTCCTCCACAAACTTCCGCACAAACTCGTACGCGTCGAGTTTGCCATGAGATGCCAGGCAATCCATCCGGTGCAGCGCCATATGTTCCTCAAAATGAGGCTGGCGCACAAAGCGCTTCAGCGTCGCGGTGCGCATCTCGAAAACGTCTATGAACCGCAGGTGCTGCGCCACGAGCATGGCCACCTGGTCCGTCTCCTCGCCGGAGAATCGCAGGCGGCGCGCGATCTCCTTCGCCATGGAGGTTCCCACCTCCACGTGGCCGTCGAAGCGGATGCGCCCCCCCGGCCCGCTCGGCGGCGCAAACGTGGGCGGCTTGCCCACGTCGTGCAGCAGCGCTCCCCAGGCCAGCGTGGCAGACGCGCCCGCCGGCAGCATCCCGAGCAGCAGCAACGTGTGCTTCCACACGTCGCCCTCGGGATGGAACTCCGGGGGCTGCTCGACTCCCCGCATGCGCGCGACTTCCGGCAAAACCTGCTCCAGCAGGCCGCATTCTTCCAGAAGCTCGAACCCGCGGCGCGCGCCGCCCTCCGTGAGGATGCGCGTCAGCTCGTCGCGCACGCGCTCGGCGGAAACCGCGGCGATCTCTTCCGGGTGCTCGCGAATCGCGGCAAACGTGGCCTCATCAATCTTGTAATCGAATCGCGCTGCAAACCGCGCCGCGCGCAGCATGCGAAGTTTATCTTCACGAAAACGTTCGACAGGATCGCCGATGGCGCGGATGATTCCGGCGCGCAGATCCGCAAGCCCGCCCACGTAATCAATCACGCGGCCGTCGCGCGGATCTCGCAGCAGGCCGTTGATCGTGAAGTCGCGCCGCCGGACGTCTTCTTCGGCAGTCTTTGCGAACTCCACGGCGTCCGGACGCCGCCCGTCCGAGTATCCCAGGTCGCTCCGGAACGTGGCCACTTCCACCTTCGCGCCCGACTCCGCATCGATCACCAGAATCACGCCGAATGCCGCGCCCACGTCCACGCTGCCCGCAAAGAGTTCCTGCACGCGTTCCGGCCTGGCGTCCGTGGCCACGTCGAAGTCCTTCGGCTGCCGCCCAAGCTCGATATCGCGCACGCATCCGCCCACCAGATAAGCCTGGTGTCCCGCGTCGCGCAGGACCGCGCAAATGCGGTCCGCCAGTTGCCGGGCGTCCATAGGGGGATTATCGGCCCAGAGAGTGCGGAGCCACAAGGCAGCGCGGCCCTGGGTTTCCAGCCTCAAGCGTTTTGCCGTTCTTTCGTTCCCTACATTGCCTTCCGGCGCACCACCATGCAGGTAATGTCGTCGTGCTGCCGCTCCGCACCCACAAAATTGTCCAGAGACCGGGTCATGTGCGTCAGGACGTCAGCGGCGGAATATCCCTTGTCGCAGGGAAACAGCAAATCCTCCACGCGCGCCTTGCTGAATTCTTCTCCTCGCGCGTTCACCGCTTCCACCAGGCCGTCTGTGTAGATGAACAGCATCTCGCCCTCGCCCAGTTGGGAGTTCCCAACTGGAAATCGTTCGTCCACTTCGATGCCCAGCGGCAGCCCTCCCTCTTTCAGCTCGATCACCTGCCCGGCCACGCGGCGCAGCAGCGCGGGATGGTGGCCCGCGCTGGTATAGGTGATTTCTCCGCTGGCCGTATCGAGCTCGGCGAAAAACGCGGTGATAAACCGCAGGCCGCTGCGGCTGTTTTCGCAGACGTAATAATTCAAGTCGTGGACGAGCGTTTCCAGCAGCGGCCCCATGGCCTCGATGGCCCGCAGGCTGGCCTGAAAGGTGGCCATCAGAATGGCCGCGGGCACGCTCTTTCCAGCCACGTCGGCCACTACCAGCAGGAGTTTTTCCGGAGATGTTGCGGAGTTTGCTCCTGCCTCCCGTTTTGCCCGTCCGCCCGGCCCGCTGCGCGGGATCGTATCGTAGTAATCGCCGGCCACGGTGTTCGCGGGGCGCGAGAGAAACGCAATGTCGTATCCCGGAATTTCCGGAGGCTTCTCCGGCACCAGCCAGCGCTGGATTTCGCGCGCGATCTCCAGGTCGCGCTTCATGGTCACGCGGTCCGCCAGTTCGAGTGCCAGAAGGACGAACAAAATGATGGCCCCCAGCGCGACGAACTTCACCTCCATCGCGCCGGCTCTCAGCTCGTTGTCCAGCGTCATGAGCAACACGGCCGGCGCGGGATAGACGATGAGAAACATCGCCAACAGCATCAGAATGCGCCGCGCGGGCGAGAGCTTCATCAGCATGGCCTGGAACAGCGCCCAGGCCGTGTGGAACGGCCGCTGCCACCTCTTGCGCTTCCCGATTTCTGCCCAATCCACCTCTCGGGCGTACAACCCGTAGCTCGAGCGCGCTTCCGATTGGAATTGCGCCCACAGGTCGGAAACCTGGATGCCCTCGGTGATGCGCTGCCACTCGGCTCGCGCCTTGCCGGCGGCGCGGTCCACGCCGCCTTTGGCATGGGAGGGCTTCGCCCCTCCGCTCGTGGATGGATTTGTGGACATGAAATAGCGAGTGTATCACGCGCGTTTTTGCCGGCGGCGCGCGGAAAGGCAAACTTCCCGCTCCCGCCGCTGCCTTCAGCGCTTTTCAGTTCTCTTCCGGCGGCGGCCGCACGGACCCGCCGAGCTGCACCTTGTCAAAACCGAATCGCTCGCGCAGGCGGTCGGAAGCCCGCGCCAGCTTCTCAAGCTTTTCGCGGCGCGCCGGATCGAGCAGGTCCATCTGGCCTTCTCCATGCGAAAAGGAGGTGAGCGAAATTCCCACCAGCCGCACGCGGCGCCGCTTGTTGCGATGCTTGGCCACCAGTTCGCGAGCCACGCGCAAGACGTCCTGATCGAGATTCGTCGGCGACGGCACGGTGCGCGCGCGCGTGATCGTCTCGAAGTTCTCATAGCGCAGTACCAGAGTGATGGTGCCGGCAAATAGTCCCGCGTCGCGCAAACGCTTGCAGGCCTTCTGGCAAAGGTGGCTGAGTGTGGCTTCGATCGGGGCCGCGTCCGTCACGTCTTCGGAAAACGTGTGGTGGTGCGAAATGGACTTCGCTTCGGCGTCTTCGAGAAAGTGGTACGTATCTTCGCCGCGCGCCTTGCGGTAGAGGCCGCTGCCCCATTCGCCGAACACTTTTTCGAGCTGTTCGCGGGGAATCAGGGCGAGCTGCGCCACGGTCTCTACACCCAAGCCGCGCAGCGTTTCTTCGGTTACCGCGCCAATGCCGGGGATCTTCCGCACCTTGAGGCGCGCGAGAAAGCCCGCTTCGCTGCCTGCGGGAATCCAGAGCAGGCCCGCGGGCTTCGACTGATCCGAAGCGACCTTCGCCACCAGGCGCGTGCGGGCGACTCCGATGGAGGATGGCAGCTTTGTCTTGTCCCAGATTTCACGCCGCAAGCGGTGCGCCGCGGCCAGCGGATGCCCGAGCAGCCGCTCCGTCCCGGTGAGGTCCAGATACGCTTCGTCCACCGACGCCATTTCCACTCGCGGCGAATAGCGCGACAGAATCACGGCGATGCGGTCGCTCCACAGGGAATACAGCTCGTGATGCCCTTCGAGGAAAACTGCGTGCGGGCACAGCCGCCCGGCCGTGCGCAGCGGCATCGCGGATTGAATGCCGTAGCGCCGGGCCTCGTAGCTCGCCGCGGAAACCACGCCGCGCTGGTCCGGCTGCCCGCCCACGACCACGGGTTTGCCGCGCAGGTCCGGCCGGTTGAGCAGCTCCACGGACACAAAGAACGCGTCCATGTCCACGTGCAGAATGTTTGTGGAAGCGTCGCCTTCGCGAGCAGCCGCCTCACCCGCTCCGGCGGGAGGCTTCTTCGCGCGAAAGCTCGCCAGCTTCGGCATGACAACAGAGAACCGCCCTCAGCAACGCATGGCGGAAACCACACGCGCGATTCCCGCCAAATCGTTCATCACAGAAATATCTGACCAGCCTTCGCCGAGAAGCGCGCGCACGTCGCCGGCCTGTCCCGCGCCCACTTCCAGCACGATGGCGCCGGCCGGCGCCAGCACCTTCTCCGCCTGCCGGATCAGGGGGCGAAAAATCTCCAGCCCCGTCTCTCCGGCCACGAGCGCTTCTTCCGGCTCGTGCTCGCGTATCTCGCGCGCCAGGCCCGCCAGG
>DATFZR010000554.1:0-15349 GCA_035314265.1 Candidatus Acidiferrales bacterium | reverse complement strand
AGAAAGCGGGTGACTTCGGCAGCGGGCGGACGAATACAGGCGATTTGCGTACAAAACAAGAAATTCCGCTTGACATGCCCGGGGGGGGCGAGGCATTCTTTGCCCGCGCCGGGTTTCTGCCTTCCCCTTAGAAGAGTTGCCTCCTATCCGCTCGCTGGAAGAATGAGCGAGGTCTAGGTGTCTGAGGCCCAGTTGACACACGCCGCCGAAAACGGCGTGGATACCGAACGAGAAGTGATCCGTTGCAAGGTGTGCGGGCTCGTGCAGTACCGCACAAAGACAGACAACTGCCGGCGCTGCCTGCGGATACTCCCTCCGCGGGTGCAATACCTGATACCACCGCCTGCGGCCCAGGAGCTACCCGGTGATGACCGGCAGCTCTTTGAGCATTGGCCGAATGCGCAGACGGTGGAGAACATCGGGCACCGCATCCGCCAGTTGCGGGAGACGCGCGGCATGACCCAGAGCCAGCTCCAGGCCCGGTCGCGTGTGTCGCGTTCCTATCTCTCGCGGATCGAAAGCGGGCAGATGACGCCAAGCCTGGGGACCCTGGAGAAAATCTCCGAGGCCTTGGGCGTGGGGTTGAACCGCTTCTTCCTGCCGGAGTCGAGCAGCGAGACGCTGATGGAGGACCCATTCATCCAGGGGCTGCGGCCATTCCTGCGGCAGCTCGACTGGGAACAATGGCAGTCCATTCTGCGGCGCTTGCATGTGATTAGCGACCACGTCACCGCGGTGACGGTGGCCGCCGGGCAGGTGCACTCCCCCCGAGGACCGGCGGCGCACGGTGGACCCACGCCCTCGGGCCGCGCGCCGATAATTCAGAACGGGAGCGCACGCAGGCACTTCGCCTAGCGCTTCGACGAACCGCAGCGATAGAGGGATATGACCGCGGGCCCTGGGTTCCATGCAGGGTCTTCGACACTTCCTGCGTCGTGATGTTCGACCTGCTTCAACCTCAGGCGAAGCGGACTTTGACGTCGGGACGCTTGTCCATGTGCACGGTATCGATAAACCGAACCTGACGGTTCTCGAGCGCCATAATCAGCGAGTGCGTGCGGATGCCATCTCCGAAAAACCGCACACCCTTCAATAGATTTCCTTCCGTAACGCCCGTAGCCGCGAAAACGATGCGTTTGCCCGGCGCCAGGTCCGCCGTGTCGTAGATCCGCCTGGGATCCTTGATGCCCATTTTAGCCAGGCGCTCTTCGTGCTCGGGCTTGGAGACCACGAGCCGCGCCAGGATCTGCCCATTCAGGCAGCGCAGGGCCGCGGCAGCCAGCACGCCTTCGGGTGCGCCTCCCGTACCCATTACGGCGTGAACGCCGGTTCCCAGTACCGCCGCGGAAATGCCTGCGGAGAGGTCGCCGTCGGTGATCAAGCGGATGCGCGCGCCGGTGGCGCGAATCTCGTCGATCAATCTCTCATGGCGCTGACGCTCAAGCACGATCACCACCAGATCGGAAACGCTGCGGTCGAGCCGCCGCGCGATGGACTTGAGGTTGTCTGCAACGGGAGCATCGAGCTCCACAGCGCCACGGCATGTGGGGCCGACGATGATTTTCTCCATGTACAGGTCGGGAGCGTGGAGCAGGCCGCCCTTTTCGCTGGCGGCGAGCACGGCAATGGCGTTGGCGGAGCCGGTGGCGCAAAGGTTGGTGCCCTCGAGCGGGTCCACAGCGATGTCCACGGCGGGGTATTCCGTGCCGTCGTGGCGGGCAGCGCCCACTTTCTCGCCGATAAACAGCATCGGGGCCTCGTCGCGTTCGCCTTCGCCGATCACGATGGTGCCGTCCATAGGCACCTTGTCCATTTCGTGGCGCATGGACGCGACGGCCACATCGTCAGCCTTGTGGCGGTCGCCCAGGCCCATCGTGCGCGCGGCGGCGATGGCGGCCTGTTCGACTACGCGAAGCAGTTCCAATCCCAGTGCGATTTCCATGGCGGCTCCCTTGGGCAAAACGGCCTACTTGTTTACCCCAAATTGCGGGTGGTGACAATACGAGGTGACTGGTGACTCGCGATTGGTGACTGGTGGAAGACAGGATTCTGAGGCCGGCGCTACACCGCGAGCGCCAGCCACGCTCCGAGGGCGGCCGATTTTTCCCAGGCGCGCCATGGGCTGCCCACTTGCCCGCCGAACCGGGCTACAGCGCGGCTCAGTTCCGCAGCGGGCCGGCGCAGAGCGGCTGTGGCGCGTGCATGCGCCTCACGCTCCAGAATTGTGCATGCAGGGATGCGGCAAGCCTTCGCCCCGGCCTCGAGAACTTCGCGGAACAGGATGCCTTCGAGCGCATGTGCGCGGATGTGTTCGTTGCCGAGTCTTTGCGGATTGGGATTGCTCGCCACCACCAACGCAACTCCCGACAACTTATGGCCTGAGGCTGCCAGTTCATCGGCCAGCCCTTTCACCACCGCTAAGGCGACTCTTTCGGCGGCCTTCCGGCCGCGCGCGACCGCCTTTGGTGCGGCGGGGGCGAAGGGCATGATTCCGGCATGATGCGGCTGGCGCGATTCCGGCACGCGGGGATCACAGAGTTCTACTTCGCGGCGGAAAAGAATTCGCGGATTCGCGGCTGGCCCGCCGAGCGCAACCACGATAGCGCGGCCGGTCCTTACACGGAAGCCCAGGCAGGCGGCCGGCACGGAAGTTTTACGAGGCACGCCGGAATCATCGCACACGCCAGGGCTGCGGGCTGCCAATGTTTGGCTGGCGCCCGCTTCTAGTCGTGGCGCAAGGCAATCATGGGATCCACGGTGGCCGCCCGGCGCGCCGGCAGATAGCACGCAGCCAGCGTGGCTGCGGCGAGCAGGACCGCCGAGCCGGCGAAGGCGATGCCATCCACGGCGGTGAGGCCGTAGAGGAAAGGAGCCAGCGCGCGGGCCGCTACGGCGGCGGCAATCAGGCCTGCGGCAGCCCCGATGGCCACCAGACGTCCCGTCTGGAACAGCATCAAGCGCACCACTGTGGCCGGCGGAGCCCCCAGCGCCATGCGAATGCCGATCTCGCGTGTGCGCTGGCGTACGGCCAGCGCCGTAACACCGGCAATGCCCAGCGAAGCAAACAGCAGGGCCAAGAGCCCGAGCGTGCCGGCGAGCACCGCGCCTATACGCGAGGGCCACAGCCAGAAAGCCAGATTCTCCCCGAGCGCGTGTGACTTCGAGGTGACTCCGGCATCCATCTCGCGGACGATGCCTGGTAACGCCGAGACGAGCATCGCCGGGTCTCCCGTCGAACGGATCACGAGCGAAAGATCGGAGTACTGATCGAGATTTTCCGGGAGCGGCGGCAGGTAGAGATAAGGAAGCGCGCCGGACCAGAGGTAGACGTTGCGCGTGTTGTGCGCCACACCCACCACTTCATAGAGTGGAGACTTTCGTCCCTGGCGGAGGTGCTTGCCCAAGGCATCTTCGCCGGGCCAGAGCTGACGGGCGAGCGCGTCGCTCACCACGGCCACGTGCGTGCCGGCGGCCACCTCGCCAGGCGTGAAGCTGCGGCCGCGCACCAGGGTGATTCCTAGCGTCTCGAAATACTCCGGCGAAACGACGTTGAAGTTCACCGCGGGGGCGGGCTGGCCTGCCGCGGGCTCGCGGCCTTCCGCCATGATCCCGGTCTGGGCGAAATCGTTGCCCAAGGGCACGATGTGCGCCAGGGCCATGCTGCTTACGTCGGGGCGGGCGCCAACGCGCTCAGAAATCCGACGATAGAAATCCGTGGCGCGGACCAAATCGTAACCGTGCAGGCGCAGGTCAGGCGAGAGCACGGCCACGTGGGTGGCGTCAAAGCCCAACTCCAGGCCGCGGGCTTTGCTCAGTGCCCGGGCCAGCATTCCCGAGGCCACCAGCAGAAAAATGGAAATCGCCACCTGCCCCACCATCAGGGTGTGGCGGAGGCGGGCTCCCCGGCGCCAGGTTTGCGCGCCGCTTTCTTCGCGCATGGCGCTCAGCGGGTTCTGCCGCGAAACGTTCAGCGCCGGCAGCCATCCCGCAAGCATGCCAGAAAGCAACGAGACGCCCACCAGGTAAAGCGCCACGCGCCAGTCGGGAGAAATATCGAGCGACAGCGCGCGCGCGCCCGGGGGATGAGCCACGGCCAGCGCGAGCCCGGCGCACCACCAGGCAATCAACAGCCCAGCGGCGCCGGCAATGGCGCTTTGCACCATGCTCTCCACGACGAGCTGCTGGATCAGCCGTGCTCGCGAGCCGCCCAGGGATGTGCGAATTCCCAACTCCTTTTGCCTGGAGACGCCGCGCGCCAGATGAACGTTGGCGACATTGGCGCAGGCGATCAGCAGCACCAAGGCGACCGCCAGCAGCAGGACTACGGCCACGGGCAGCGAGTCGCCGGCCTCCTGCGGTGTGAGCAACGTTGCCGGGGCCACTTGAATCGCAGCGTTCTTCGGCGCCTGTCCGGAAGAAGCGTCAAACCGTTTGGCGAGCAGGTGCATTTCCGCCTGCGCGGCGACCGCGGGGACACCGGGTTTCAGCCGCGCGAGCAGAAAAAGCCAGCCGGCCTCACGATTGTCGAACAGTGGCGGGCCCGATTGCACGTCGGCGCTCATGGCCAGAGGAACCCACACGTCGGGAACCTCCGGATCCGTGCCGAGGAAGTCGCGCGGCGCGACGCCCACGATGGTGTAGGACTCTCGATTCAGGTTGAGTGTCTGGCCGGCCACACCGGTATCGCCGCCAAAGTGGCTTTGCCAGAAGCCATAGCTGATCACCGCTACGGGATGCGCGCCCGGCGCGCCATCTTCTTCCGGCAGGAACGCCCGGCCGTTCGCCGGCACCGCACCGAGCAATCCGAAGAAGTTCCCAGAGACCAGTTGGGCGTTCAGCCACTCCGGCGCGGAAGACGCGGAGGTAAACAGCACACGGCCTCCGGCAAACGCGGCCACTCCCGAGAATGAGGAGTTCTGATCGCGGCAGAACGCGTATTCCGGATAGGAAAAAGCTGTCTCGCCACGCTGGCTGCCATCGCCGGCGTAGAGCCGGACCACGTTCTGCGCGTCCCGCGCCTGGAGCGGACGCAGCAGTACGGCGTTGAACAGCATAAAGACAGCGGCGTTGAGGCCGATGCCGAGGGCCAGCGTGAGCAAAGCCATGCCGGTCAACAGGGGATTGCGGCGGAGCTGGCGCGCGCCGAGGCGTACGTCCATCCCCAGTTGTTCGAGACGTGCTCCCGCGCGCACGGAGCGGACTTCCTCTTTTACCTGTTCGACGCCGCCGAGCTCGATCCGCGCGGCTCGCCGCGCTTCGGCCGCTCCAAGCCCCTCACGCCGCTTTTCGTCTTCGAGCAGATCGAGGTGTGCGCAGACTTCTGCATCCAGGTCGCGCTCGGCGCTTTCACGATGAAAGAGGTAGCGGAAAAAACCGGGCAGCATTTTCATTCTCGGCTCCTATTCGTTGCGAAGAGCGATCATCGGATCGATTCGCGATGCACGGCGCGCGGGCAGATAGCTCGAGAGGGCGGCGACCCCGGCCAGCAGCAGCGCCGCGCCAATAAACGTAAGGGGTGGCTCTTACGTCGAACAGCAGGCTCTCGATGGTGTATGCACTCCTCGTGATTCCTAGCTCGCTTCGAGGGCGCGTGCGATGGCCAGGGAGATGCGTCCCCAGCGTTCGGTTTCGGATTCGAGCTGGCGGCGGCCCGCTTTCGTAAGCTGGTAATATTTCGCGCGGCGGTTGTTTTCCGATTCGCCCCAATCGGAGCTGAGCCAGCCTTCTTCCTCCATGCGGTGCAGTGCGGGGAAGAGCGAGCCGGGTTTCACGTGGAACGTGCCGCGCGTCACCTGCTCGATGCGGCGGGAAATGCCCAGGCCATGCAGCGGACCGAGGCCCAGCGCTTTCAGAATCAACATGTCCAGCGTTCCTTGCAGCAGTTCTGTTTGCTTATCGGCCAAGAGAGCCCTCCTATCGGCGCTCGATAGGGATAGCGCTTCTTCCTATCGAATGTCAATACGTAGGCCGGAGGGATAAAGTTCCAGATTTATTGGCGGCGTGGTGGAAGCACTACTCGTGACGCAGAGCGATTATCGGAGCCACGCGCAGCGCGCGGCGCATGGGCAGGGAAGAAGCGGCCAGAGCCACCAGCGCTACGAGCGCGGCATCCACCGCATAAACCACGGGGTCGGCGGCATGCACGCCGTAGAGCAGCGACTCTGAAAGGCGCGCGAGGCCGTAGGCCGCCGGCAGCCCCGCGAGGGCGCCGAGTGCGAACATCCAGCCGAGTTCGGACAGCACCATCCAGCGCACGTGGCTGTGTTCGGCCCCCAGCACCATGCGGATGCCAATCTCGCGCGTGCGTTGCGCTACCAGGTAGGCAAGCACACCGTAAATGCCCAGGGCGGCGAGCAGCGCCGCCAGGAAGGCAAAACAGGCGGAAAGGGTGGCGATGATGCGCTCGGCGAACAAGTCTTCGTCCACCACCTGATTCATCGTGGCCACCTGGAAGATGGGCAGATTGGCGTCGAGCTGCTGCACCTCCCGCCGCAGCGCCGGGGCCACAAGCGCGGGATCCTGCGCCGTGCGTATGTAAAAGGCCATGACGCCGAGCTTTTGATCCTGCGCGTACGGTACGTAGATGAAAGGCACCAGGGCGGAGCGCACGTGGTCCTGGCTCATGTCGCGCACGACGCCCACGATGAGCGTCTCCATCGCTTTCGCACCCCATTTGAAGGTGCGGCCGATGGGGTCCTGGTTGGGGTAGAAGCGCTTGGCCATGGCCTGGCTGACGATGGCCACTTTGGGGGCGGTGGCGCCATCGGCGGCGGTGAACTCGCGGCCGGCGGTGAGCGGTACGCCTAAAGCTGAAAAATAGCCCGGGCTGATCCAATTCACATTCGAGCCTTGCTGGTCGTTGGGAAGCTTTTCCACGCCGGGAACGGTGATGTTGGACGAGCTGTTGCTTCCCACCAGAATGGGAATCTCCGCAGCGGCCACGGCGTTTACTCCGGGGAGCGCGCCGATACGTTCCCGCAGTTGGTCGCATAGGGCCGTAGTCCTCTCCGTCGAGTAGCCGTTCAGTTGCGGCTCGATGGAAAAAGTGATCAGTTGGCCGAGCGGGATGCCCACATCCACGCGGCGCAGGTTCCACAGCGTGCGAGCGAAGAGCCCGCCGCCGGCCAGCAGCAAAACGGTAAACGCCACCTGGATCGCCACAAGCATTTTCCTCATGCGCACCTGCGGAATCGCCGCAGACGTTGTGGTGCCCTGAATCTTCAGCGCGGAAAGCAGGTCGGTGCGCGAGAGACGCAAGGCGGGCAGCAGGCCGAACAGAAGCGCGGAGAAAAGGCTGACGGCCAGCGCGAATCCGAGGACGCGCCAGTCGAGCCCGGGATTCAATCCGTGCGTCTCCGTTGCCGCAGACACCGTTGAAATCAGGATGCGCCCCGTCCAGGCGGCCACGGCAAGGCCCAGGAGGCCGCCGAACACGCCCACCAGCAGGCTCTCCACGGTGAGCTGCCGCAGCAGGCGCGCACGGCTCGCTCCCATCGCCGCGCGCACGGCAAACTCCCGGTGGCGCGCCATTCCGCGGGCCAGCAGCAGGTTGGCAACGTTGGCGCATGCGATCAGAAGCACCAGGCCGGCCATCACCGAGAGGGCCACGAGCGGCGACTGGGCATCACGCTGGAAGATCAGGCGGCCGCGCGAGCCGGGTTCGAGCTGCGCTTTTTTCTGCAGAAACTTTTCGCGCGACTTCGCAGGATAATCCGGCAGGTGCGCGAGCTGTTCTTCCACCAGTGGGTGGAATGCGGGCGCAAGGGCCGCCTCTGCCTGCGCGATAGACACTCCCGGTTTGAGCCGCCCGATCACCGCGAGCCAGTAGTCGTTCCAGTCGGTCATGCCGTCCCAGTGGGGCGTCATCTGCGCCTTCATCGTCAGCGGCACAAAGAGGTCCGGAGTTTGTCCCACCTGGATTCCGGCAAATCCCGGCTGAGTGACGCCGACGATGGTCATCGGAATGTCGTTCACCAGGATGGATTGGTTGAGGATGGCTCTATCGCCGCCGAGGTGGCTCATCCAATAGCCGTAGCTGAGCACGGCCAGGGGATGCCCGCCGAGCACGCGGTCGTCCTCCGGGCTGAACACGCGGCCCAGCAACGGCCGCACGCCCAGTACCTGGAAATAATTCCCGCTCACCAGTTCGCCCTGCGCGCGCTCCGTACTTCCGCGGAAGGCCACGCTCAGATTCACGGCGAAGCGGCCGAGCAGGCCGGAGAAGACGGAGTTGTTGTTGTCGCGCAGTCCTGCGTACACCGGATAGGGGATCGATTCCGCCGGGTCGCCGTCTGCCCAAACGCGCCCGGTGTAGGAACCCTGGAGGCGCAGCACCACGAGCTGCTCGGGATTCGGAACGGGCAGCCGGCGCAGGAGAACTTGATCCAGCAGCGAGAAGATGGCGGTATTCGCGCCAATCCCCAGAGCCAGCGTCACGACGGCAACAGCGGCGAAGCCAGGCGACTTCCAAAGGACGCGCAGCCCGTGCCGGACGTCTTGAAGCAGGCTTCTCATGACGACCACCCCCGTAAGCCTATGACGTTGCACAACGGAGTCCGCGAGCGGATGTCCTTAAGTAATTGATTATAAAATGGTTAGCGACCGCGACGAGCTTGGAACTGTCCGTTATTGGGACGCCCGAACGCAGGACCGGACAGCGCTACGCGTACGCGGGAATCCCGGTGATCTTCTCCCCGATGATCAGTTTGTGGATGTCGTGCGTTCCCTCGTACGTGTACACGGACTCGAGGTTGTTCATGTGGCGCATGATGCAGTAATCGTCCACGATGCCGTTGGCGCCTAGGATGTCGCGAGATTTGCGCGCGCACTCGAGCGCCATCCACACGTTGTTCATTTTCAGCATGGACACTTTGGAGAAATCCGCTTTGCCCGCGTCCTTCAGCCGTCCCACCTGCCAGGCGAGAAGCTGCGCCTTGGAGATTTCCGTAATCATCCAGGCCAGCTTTTCCTGCACGAGCTGGTGCGACGCAATCGGTTTGCCGGCAAACTGCTTGCGCTGCTTCGCATACTGCAACGCCGTGTCGTAGCAAGCCATGGCCGCGCCGGTGGCGCCCCAGCCGATGCCGTAGCGCGCCTGGGTCAGGCAGCCGAGCGGGCCCTTGAGCCCCTCCACGCCAGGCAGTAGGTTCGCCGCGGGGATTTCGCAATCGGTCATGGCCAGTCCGGAGGTGACGGAGGCGCGCAACGAATATTTTCCGTGTACGTCCCAGGCCTTGAAGCCGGGCGTTCCCTTCTCCACCAGGAAGCCGCGGATCTTGCCGTCTTCCGTCTTCGCCCAGACCACGGCCACGTCGGCAATCGAGCCGCTGGTGATCCACATCTTTTCCCCGTTCAGAACGTAGCGGTCGCCCTTTTTCACGGCGCGCGTCAGCATCCCGCCCGGGTTGGAGCCGAATTGCGGCTCGGTGAGGCCGAAGCAGCCCAGCGCCTCGCCCTTCTGCAATTTCGGCAGCCACTTTTCCTTCTGTGCGTCGGTTCCGTAGGCGTAGATGGGATACATCACCAGCGCGGACTGCACGGAAACGAAGCTGCGCAGGCCGGAATCGCCGCGCTCGAGCTCCTGCATCACCAGGCCGTATTCCACGTTGGACATGCCGGCGCAGCCGTAGCCCTTGAGGCTCGCGCCGAAGAAGCCCAGCTCCGCCATTTTCGGCACCAGGTGGCGAGGAAACGTGCCCTCACGGTTGTTCTTCTCGATGATCGGGATGATCTCGTCTTCGACGAACTGCCGCGACGTCTGGCGGACGAGCTTCTCGTCGTCGCTCAGCAGCGTATCGAAGTCGATGTAATCCACGTTGGCAAAAGGCATGGAGCCTCCCGGGGCGCGTCGCAAGGGTGAGGGCCTAGTCTAGCGCAAAGCGGTGCGGACTTCAGTCCGGGCAACCCAATCCATCCTCCATCGTCGCCCGCAAATCCAAACTGGCCGCGGCGCAGAATTTTGGTTTTCAAAGCGCGCTTTTGTGTCTAGTCTAGGCCTCGCCGGAGGTGTACAGATGGCGGACTCTGGGGCTCAGATTGTGCCTGCCGGGGGATTCGGCGCCACGTTGCGACGCGATGCCTGGTGGGTGGAAATCCTTCCGGTGGTGATCGTGCTCGGCGGGTTCGGCCTCTATGCCACGCTGCGGGCGCTCGAGGGCCAGTTTTACGAGTGGGGCCCGTATCTCTCGCCCTTCTACTCTCCTCTGATTGACCCGCAACATCACTGGTGGCGATTTTCTCCGGCGCTGCTGATTCTCGGCGGGCCGCTCGGGTTCCGCGCCACGTGCTATTACTACCGCAAAGCCTACTACCGCGCGTTCTTTCTCGACCCGCCGGGGTGCGCGGTGGGAGAGCACGCGCGCAACTACAAAGGCGAGACGCGATTTCCGTTCATTCTCCAAAATGCGCATCGCTATTTCTTCTACGTGGCCGTGGTGTTTCTGGCCTTCCTGTGGCACGACGCCATCCGCGCGTTCTTCTTTGACGACGGCTTCGGCATGGGCCTGGGCACCGTCGTGCTGCTCGTGAACGTCGTCCTGCTGAGCCTTTACACGTTTTCCTGCCACTCGCTGCGCCACCTGGCCGGAGGGAAGCTGGACTGCTTCTCCTGCGCCACATTCGGGAAGCCGCGGCACACGGCATGGAAATGGGTGAGCACGCTGAACGAACGGCACATGCTGTTCGCGTGGATCAGCCTGTTCGGCGTGGGTCTTACCGATTTTTACGTCCGCATGGTCGCGTGCGGCGCATTCCACGACGTGAGGCTCTTTTGACCGACAAATTCGAAACGCACGAGCACGACGTGCTGGTGATCGGCGCCGGCGGGGCCGGCCTGCGTGCGGCCATCGAGGCGCTGGCGCAGGGCGCTTCGGTGGGAGTGATCTGCAAGTCCCTGCTGGGCAAGGCGCATACGGTGATGGCGGAAGGCGGCATCGCCGCGGCCATGTCCAACGTGGACGCCGCAGACGACTGGCGCACGCATTTCCGCGACACCATGCGCGGCGGAAAGCTGCTGAACAACTGGCGCATGGCCCAACTGCACGCCCAGGAAGCGCCGGAGCGCGTGAACGAGCTCGAGCAGTGGGGCGCGCTCTTCGATCGCACGCCGGACGGCCGAATCCTGCAACGCGCCTTCGGCGGGCACACCTTCAAGCGGCTCTGCCACGTGGGCGACCGCACCGGCCTCGAGATGATCCGCACGCTGCAGGACCGCGGCGTGCAGATGGGTTTCGACGTCTACATGGAATGCACCGTGGCGCGCCTGCTCAAAGACGGGCCGCGCGTTGCGGGCGCGCTGGCCTACTGGCGCGAGCAGGGCCGCTTTGTGCTGTTCAAAGCGAAGGCCATCGTGATCGCCACCGGCGGAATCGGCAAAGCCTGGCGCGTCACCTCGAATTCGTGGGAATACACGGGCGACGGCATGGCGCTGGCCTACGAGGCCGGCGCGGAACTGCTGGACATGGAATTCGTGCAGTTCCATCCCACGGGAATGGTCTGGCCGCCGGGCGTGCAGGGGATTCTGGTGACCGAAGCGGTGCGCGGCGAAGGCGGCACTCTGCGCAATAAGCTCGGCGAACGCTTCATGGAGAAATACGACCCGAAGAAGATGGAGCTCTCGACGCGCGACGTGGTGGCTCGCGCCATTTACACGGAGGTGCGCGAGGGCCGCGGCACGGAGCATGGGGGCGCGTTCCTGGACATTTCCCAGAAGCCCGCCGAATACGTGAAGCGCAAGCTCCCCAGCATGTACCACCAGTTCAAAGAGCTCGCGGACGTGGACATCACCAAGGAACCCATGGAAGTCGGCCCGACCTGCCACTACATGATGGGCGGCATCCGCGTTGAGGCGGAGACGGCGCAGTGTTCTCTGCCGGGATTGTTTGCGGCGGGCGAAGCGGCGGCCGGCCTCCACGGCGCGAACCGATTGGGAGGGAATTCGCTGTCGGACCTGCTGGTATTTGGCCGGCGCGCAGGGCTGTCTGCGGCGCAATACGCGAAGACGGTGGCGGCGCCAACGCTGGCGGCCAGTGAGGTGGAAGCAGCGGAGCGAGAGGCGCTGGCGCCCTTCGATCGCCGGGAAGGCGAGAATCCCTACACGCTGCACAGAGACCTTCAGGTGGTGATGCAGAACCTGGTGGGCATCTTCCGCACCAAGGAAGACCTGGAGAAGGCGCTGGGGGAACTCGAGAAGCTGAAGACGAGGCTCGCGGCCGTCAGCGTGGAAGGCTCGCGGATGTTCAATCCCGGCTGGCATCTGGCCCTCGAGCTGAAGTCCATGCTCATGGTTTCAGAGGCAGTCACCCGCGCCGCGCAGATGCGCGAGGAGAGCCGCGGCGCCCACAGCCGCATCGATTTTCCCAAGACCGAGGCCGTCTGGGGAAAGAAGAACATCATCGTGCGGCGCGAGGGCAGCGCCATGACTCTCCAGCAGGAGCCCACGGCGGAGCTGCCGGCCGAGGTGCAGCAGATTCTGGCGGAGGAAAAGTAGAACGGAGGGTCCGCATGGCGGATGCGACACTAAGAATCTTCCGGGGCGACGGCCAGGGCGGTGCAACCGCCGAGTATCGCGTTCCCGTGGGACCCGGGATGGTGGTGCTCGACGCGCTGCACTACGTGCAGGCGCACCAGGCGCCCGACCTCGCCGTGCGCTGGAACTGCAAGGCGGGGAAGTGCGGGTCGTGCTCCGCGGAGGTGAACGGGCGGCCGCGGCTCACCTGCAAGACGCGCATGGACTCGCTGCCCGCCGGCGAGCCCATTACCATCGTGCCGATGAAGTCGTTCCCGGTGATTAAAGACCTGGTGACCGACGTCTCCTGGAACTACAAGGTGAACCGCAAGATTCCGCCGTTCCAGCCACGCCCGGGCGTCGAGTGGAAGTATTCGCAGGAAGACGCAGACCGCGTACAGGAATTCCGCAAATGCATCGAATGTTTCCTGTGCCAGGACGTCTGCCACGTCCTGCGGGAACATGGCCAGCACGAGCAATTCGGCGGCCCGCGCTTCTTCGTGCGCGTGGCGGGGCTGGAGATGCATCCCCTAGACGGCGCCAACCGGATGGCGCTGCTCAAAGACCAGCTGGGCATCGGCCTGTGCAACATCACCAAGTGCTGCACCGAGGTATGCCCTGAAGAAATCCACATCACGGACAACGCCATCATCCCGCTCAAGGAGCGCGTCGTAGACCAGTTCTACGATCCGCTCGTGCGCATCGCGCGGGCGATTTTCGGTGGCAAAGAGGGTTGAAGCTCCGGCCAGGCCCTGTCACGGATCAGGAGGTTTTATGGCGTACGAGCTGAAGTCCATTTCGCAATCTGGCATCCCCGAGGCCATTTCCAAGGCGGAGCTCTATCGCTACTTGAACGAGCCGGAAGAGACGGAATCCATCTGCCACGACATCCTCGCCATCGAGCCCGGCCATCAGGTGGCGCTGCGCATGCTGGGCATGGCCATTACGGACCAGTTCACGGGAGGCGCGGCCGACCGGTTTGGGGAAGCGGACTCGGTGCTGCGGCGGCTCACGGACCATTACGAGCAGCTCTACTACCTCGGCATCCTGCACGAGCGGCGCGCCAAGGCCATGCTGCGTGCCGGGCGCGCTCCCCACACGCTGCTGCCGCTCTTTGAAGAAGCGCTGCGGTGCTTCTCCCAGGCGGGGGAGATCCGGCCGAAAGGGAACGACGACGCCATCCTACGGTGGAATCGCTGCGTGCGCATCCTGCAGAGCAACCCCGAGTTTTCCGCCGACAAAGAAGTCGCCTCGTTCGAGGCCCACGATAGCCCGCCGGCGTAGGGCGCCGCGGGCGCTAGAAACGCAGAGCGCTTAAGTAGTCGTAGCTGATCTTGATGTCGTCGAAGGGCGACTGCGCATCGTCATTCTCGACGAAATAATGCTTGATCCCGGCCTGGTCGGACCGGGCGAAGATCCGTTTCCAGTCGATGGCCTGGGCGGAGTGGCTGGGCCGCATGGATGCGCTCGTTGACCCCGCGCGCAGGGGATGTTATAAAAACCGCTCTGCCTGGTCTTCGCGGATTGCGCAGGGGAGTGGGTGCCCTCTCCTTTGCGGGGGAACGATCCTCTGACCTGGGACCAGGACCAACAGTCAGGAGTGGGAGTCTGAGCCGTACTTTATGGGGTTGATGACACAACTCACGGGCCTCTTCTTGCAGGCCATTCCGACCATTATTCTGGTCATCATTTTCTACTTCTTCCTGCGCGGCCAATTCTTTGGCCCCCTGATGCGCGCCATGGAAGAGCGCGCCCGACGCACAGAAGGAGCCCGCCGCGAAGCGGAAGAAAGCATCGCGGCCGCGCGGAAGGCCCGCGAGGACTATGAGGCCGCGCTGCGCAAGGCCCGTGCGGAAGTCTACGCGGGGCAGGAGGCCGAACGGCGCAAGGCCCTGGACGAACGCGCCGCGGCCATCAAGGTGGCTCGCGAACAGGCCACCGCGTTTGTGCGCACGCACAAGGCGGAGCTCCAGGCGGAAGCCGCGGAAGCCCGCAAGCAACTGGAAAGCGACAGCGGCGCGCTGGGCGGAGAGATTGCGCGCGCGCTGCTCGGCGGACGCGGCGTCCAGCCCCGGCCGGGATCCTCAGGGTCTGGAGGCGCGTCGTGAGGCGGCTGCGGGCTGTGCTCGTGCCCGTACTGCTTGCCTGCGGCTTTCTGTTGCTCGCGGCTCATCCCGTTTGGGCCGCCGAAGAAGCGGAAGAAGCTTCGCCGCTCACCACAGTCTTCCAGTGGATCAATTTCGCCGTTGTGGCCGGAGTGTTCGGCTGGCTGCTGGTGAAGAAGGCGCCCGCGTTTTTCTCGGCCCGTTCCAGCCAGATTGCTTCCGCGATTGATGAAGCCGCCAAGGTCAAGGCGCAGGCCGACGCGCAACGCCGCGAAGCGGAACAACGCCTGGCCAACCTGGCCAGGGAAATCGAAGAGCTTCGCGCCGCCGCCGCCCGCGACGCCGTCGCGGAAGCGGCACGCATCCAGGCGGCAACCAAGGAAGAAGCGGCAAAGATCGACCGGTCGGCCAAAATGGAACTGGATGCGGCCGCCCGCGGCGCCCGCATTGAGCTGCGCGAACTCGCCACCCGGCTCTCCATCGAGCGCGCGGAAGCTGTGCTGCGCACGCAGATGACCCCCGCGGCGGAAGACGGCATGTTTGCCGCGTTCCTGGGCGATCTGGCCGGGAGGCGCAATTGAGAACGGCGAGCGGAGAATACGCCACGGCGCTGGCGGAGGTCGCTCTGGCTTCCGGCCATCCCGAAACGCTGCGGCAGGAAGTGCGTTCATTCGCCGAGATCGCCGCGGGTTCCGCGGACCTGCGGAATTTCCTGGAGTCGCCGGCCATTCCGCGGGCG
>DATFZR010000553.1:0-3348 GCA_035314265.1 Candidatus Acidiferrales bacterium | reverse complement strand
CACTCCACGCTCGACCTGGTGGCGGCCGTCATCACGTACCTTTCGGTGCAGGCCGCCAGCCAGCCGCCGGACGAGGACCATCCCTACGGCCACGAGAAAATTGAGAGTTTCTCCGCGTTTTCCGAGACGCTGCTGCTGCTGGCCACCGCACTGTTCATCATCTACGAAGCCGCCGAGCGGCTCTTCTTCCAGGGTGTGACCGTCCGGCCGAGTTTGGTGGCCGTGCTGGTGCTGTGCGTTTGCCTGGGCGTGGATATCGGGCGCGCGCGCGCACTGACCCGCGTGGCCAAGAAGTACGGAAGCGAAGCCCTGGAGGCAGACGCGCTGCATTTTTCCACGGATGTGTGGAGCACGCTGGTAGTCATCGGCGGATTGCTGCTGGCGGCGGCGGGCGCGCGTTACGGAATGCCCTGGCTGCGCTTTGCGGACCCGCTGGCCGGCCTGTTTGTGGCGGGCGTGGTGATTCGCGTGGGGTCGCGGCTCGGGCAGAAAACGCTGGAGACCCTGCTGGATACGGCGCCGCGCGGCCTGCAGAGGCGCATCGAACGGGGCGTGGCGGGAATTGATGGCGTGCTCACGGCGGACCGCGTGCGCGTCCGCCGCGCGGGCAACCGCTATTTTGTGGACGTCACCATCAGCGTCTCGCGCACGGCCACCTTCGAGCAGGTGCACGCCGTGAGCGACGCGGTGGAGAAGCGCATCAAGGAGATGGTGCCCGCCGACGTGATGGTGCACATGGAGCCGCGCGCCGGCTCGCACGAAAATGTTTTCGACCGCGTGCGGGCCATCGCCCAGCGGCGCGGCCTGGCCATCCACGACGTTTCGGCGAACCAGCTCGATGGGAAGCTCTATCTGGACATGCACCTCGAAGTGGACGAGGGGCTCTCACTCGTCGAAGCGCACCGCGCCGCCACGGAGCTCGAGCGCGACGTGATGATCGAGATTCCCCACGCCGGCGAGGTAAACATCCACATCGAGCCGCTCGGCGGCCACATCCCTTCCGCCGACACGATGAAGGAGCTGGGCCGCGCCGTGCAGGAATTCATCAACAGCCTCGCCAGCGAATACCACGAGCTGATCGCCTGCTCGCACGTGCAGGTGCGGCGCGTGGAGAATCGCATCATCGTTTCCTGTAAATGCACGATGCAGGGCAGGCTGCCGATTACCGAGGTTCACGACGCCACCGGCGCGCTGGGAGACCGCGTGCGCGAGCGTTTCCCGCAGATCGCGCGCGTCACGATTCATCCGGAGCCGCCGGGAGAGAGCTAGCGCGCCTGGCCGGCGTCCCGCACGGTCGCGGGCGCTTCCCGCCTCCATAGCTGCGCGGCGAGTGCGATCACTGCGGGAAAACAAACCAGCACGTAGCGCTGCTCCGGTGTTTCCACCTGCGTCAGAAAAAGCGTGCGAACCACCACGTAGGCCACCAGAAACATCGCGCCCGGCGGAGCGAGGCTCTGCGCGGAGGAAAGGTGAGAATGCCAGTTCCACCCGGCGGTTGAAGCCGTTCGTCCGCGGAGGATCGCCCAGCAACCCGCCAGGGCCAGCAGCAGGTAGGCGAGGTTCACCAGCGAGAGCGTCAGCGTTACGAGCAGGTCTTCGCGGTCGTACTCCCATTTCTCCGCGAGCGGCCTTACTTCGCCCGTGAACGGGAGCAGCTCCACTCGCGGCGTCAGCCAGAGCGTGCCGATGCGCTCGAGCGGCACCCACAGCCAGGTGCGCAGGGGATGGCGCGCGGTGCGCTCGTGCGCCAGGGCGGCGAATTGAGCGTCGAGCTCCGGCGAAACCTCGAGCGCGTCGTTGTGCTCTTCGAGCAGATGCGCCACGCGCTCGCGCTCCTCGGGCGAGTCGAACGCATTCGCGGGCAGATCGTTCACGAGGATTGGCTGCTCCTCGAGCTTCCACGACACCAGGTAGACGTCGCGAAAATGCACCAGCCACGTGTCCGTCCAGGCATAAAAGCCTCGAGGGACGAATTCACCGGGCATCTCCGCATAGCGGGCAGCCAGAAACTGCACGCGCCCCAGCGTGATCGCGTTGCGCGCCGCCCATGGCGCGAGAGGCAACAGCAGTCCGGCGGCCAGCCAGATGCCGGTGCGCACGATGCGAAGCCACGCGCGCCGTTTTGCGCATGCCAGCGCGATGGCTGCTCCCGCGGCGGCAAGCAGTAGCGGCGATTCAGCGCGCACCAGGGTGGCCAGGCCTGCCGCGATGCCGGCCAGCAGCCAGCCGCGCCGGTCGCACTCCACGCCCTGAAGTTCCTCGCGCTGCCAGGCGCGGACCAGCAGAAACGTCGTGGCGGCGGAGAGCGCAACGGCCAGAACCTCAGTAAGCGGGACAGCAGTGTAATTGGCCGTAAACGGGCAGAGCACGGCAAGCCAAAGCGCCGCCATGCGCACGCGGTCGCGGCTTGGCTCGGGCGCCAGACGCGCGGCCAGAGCGGCAATCAGAAAGCAGGTGGCCACGTCCACAAGCGCCTGTGCGACGAGCAACGCAGTTTCCGAGCGGCCCGCCAGGGAGTAGACGGCAGCTACGAACAGGGGATATCCCGGCGGACGCGCATCCGTGGGCACGATGCGCCCATCGCTCTGCAGGCCGAAGATATGCGCGTCGAGGAGGTTGCGCGCAAACTGAAGGTAGGCGGGAGAGTCGCCGCCCTCCGTGGGGAAAAAACCCACGAAACCGAGCCGCAGGGCAAAACCCATCAGAGCAGCCGCCACTGCGGCCCCGCGCATCTTAATAGGTTGAATCATTGACACGGGTCGGAACCCCACGTTAGCTTGGACTCTCCTCATGTCGGACCGCAAGCCTGTCTTCCACGATGAACGCAAGTACCGGTGGAGCGCCACACGGCGCGCCCTGGAGATCAGCGGAGCTGGGCTCGCCGTGCTTCTGATCGTTCTGGCGTTCGGCACGATCGGACATATCAGCCTGGGCGATCCGGTGTGGCCGGCGTTCAAGCCCGCGGTGCACGCCGTCAAGGCAAAGGCGCCGGCCAAGCCGGTGGTTGTCCGGCACGGGCGAAAAAAGCGCGTGGCCGCGCTGGGCAAAGTAGCCGAGAACTACGACCCGATCCAGGCGGCATTCTACGTGAGCTGGGATTCCACGAGCTTTGCCTCGCTGCAACAGAATTATCGCCACCTGGACCTGCTGATCCCCGAAGAAATGCACGCCATCTCCGCGGAAGGACGGGTGATTCAGGAGGTCGATCCCAAACTCGTCGCGTGGCAGAGCCACCTGGGCATTGAAATCCCCACGATGCCGCTGGTGAACGATACCGACGGCAACGCCTGGCACGCGGAGGAGCTGGCGAAGGCGCTCGAGAATCCCAAGGCGCGCCGCAGGATGACG
>DATFZR010000552.1:0-2123 GCA_035314265.1 Candidatus Acidiferrales bacterium | reverse complement strand
GGCGCGGACCAGTAAAAAGACGGAACTGTCGCGAGATTACGCAAGGCTCTCTTGCAAGGGAGAGGATGAAGGTGAGGTTCCTTGTCCAGCGGGCATTTCCCGCGCGCGGTTCAAGATTCCGCCTCTTCTCTTAAATCCGGTCCCTTTCTCTCAAAAGGAAGGTCGTCTCTCTATCCGGTCCCCCTTCCACCAGGGGTGTATGGACTTGGGAGATAGGTAACGGAACGTGCGGGGACATAGGTAACACATTTTGGATTGCAATCATTGGATGAGGTCAGGGTGATTGAGGTCGATGAGGGCGACGGGCTGGTGGCAGAAGAGGACCTCGCGCAGCGAGTCGCGCTGATCGGACTGGCGCAGCGCAATGGGTAATCCGCGCAGGGCCTTGGAGACGCGAAACAGACGCCCGCGATAGCTGAACCAGCCTGCGGCCTGGACCTTGCGGACCTCGAGCCCGGCCGGATAGTCGATGGGCGGCAGCGACTCGGGGAACGGGATCGGACTTGGGCGATAGCGGCTGATGGGAGTAGCGAGGTCCAGCGCGTCGTGCGGACGCAGCAGGTTGTAGCGATCACGAAAAGTATCGAACTCACGCTGGCAGTGCTCCAGGGTGGTGAAGTTGAAGTGGCGCAGGACTTCGAACTTGAGCGTGCGATGGAAGCGCTCGTCCTTGCCCTGGGTCTGCGGATGATAAGGACGCCCGTGGCTTACTCTGATGCCGAGTCGAATCAGCCACAGGCCAAAGGCGGTGAACGGGTGGTTAGGGTCGGAGCCCCAGCCCCAGGGCGGGCCGTTATCCATCAGCATCTGGGCCGGCAGGCCGTAGCGGCGAAAGGCGCCGATGAGCACGCGGCGGACGGTCTCGCCGCGCTCGTCGGCGCAGGCGTTGAGCACCACCGAGAAGCGCGAATGGTCGTCGAGCACGGTCAGCGGATGGCAGTGGGCGCCGCTGAAGAGCGGGAAGTGGCCCTTGAAGTCCATCTGCCAGAGCTCGTTGGGCGCGGCGCGTTGGAAGCGCTGAAAGGGACGTGGTGGCGCCGCGGTATGGTTTAGCAGACCAGCGCGGCGCAGGATGCCGGTGACGGTGCTCGGCGCCAGCACCGGACCGCCCGCGCGGGCCAGCACTCGCGCCAGCTTGCGCGCGCCCCAAGAGCCGTGCACCTCACGGCGCAGCAGGATCACACGCTGCTCGATCTCCGCCGCCGTGCGCGCCGGCGAGCGCCGCGGGCGCCGCGAGCGGTCCTCAAGACCGCCGCTGCCTTCCACCGCATGACGCGCCAGCCACTTGTAGCCGGTCTTGGCACTGATCCCAAAGCGCCGGCACAGCTCGCGCTTGTTACTCCCGGCCTGTCCAGCCAACCGCACAAACTCCTCTCGCAACGACACTCGGGTAACCTCCCGCCATGGCATCCTGCTCACCTCCTGCTGGAGGTTCAGCATGCCGTTTAGGTGTTACCCATGTCCCCGCACACCTGTTACCCATGTCCCACGCACAAACACTTGTCCGAGGAGAGGTCGGCGCCAACCGCAGGTGGCGCCGGGTGAGGTGCAATGCGCGAACCACGCACGCCCCGACTCGTCTAACCGCAATTGCAAAAGATTGGGGCCGCCGTCGGAAAGCAGACGCCACCGTCTGACCTCTAGCAGGAGGCAGCCAGGCTTGATGGCGTCGGCATGCGTTCCACCTCACCCGTCGCGCTCCTTCGGCGCGCGCCGACCTCTCCTCGGACAAGGAGAGGTTTGGATCCGAGTTCTTTCCCCGCTCAGGATGACGCAAAGAAAGATTTTCCTACTTGCCTCACTACGTGACGGCGAATATTCCTGATCTTGTCCGCTTCCGCTGCGCCGGTCCCGACAAGTAGTTCCCGGTCGAGCAAGGTTGAACATGCAAAAGTATATTTCAATGATCGCCGCTACATTCGTCCTGCTGATTCTCAGCGGATGCGCTTCCACCAATCAAAATCAGACCGTGCAGCAAAAGCAGGCCTGTACCGCTGGCGCGCCGCATCCGTGGTGCATGCAGTTGGCGCAGACCAGGCCGCTGGGATCATGGGATTCGAATGGGCCGACCAACCCCGAGATGACGAATGACGTCACGCCCTATCCGAGAAACCCGGCTCTGC
>DATFZR010000551.1:0-2734 GCA_035314265.1 Candidatus Acidiferrales bacterium | reverse complement strand
CTGCTGGCCGAACGCGTCACCGAAGGCCGCATCGTGGGCATGGACGTCTCCGACGAAATGGTGCGCCACGCCCGCCGCAACTGCGCCGGCTTCCCTCAGATCATGGCCGTGCCCGGCTCGGTGGACGAAATCCCCTGGGAGAGCGCTTTCTTCACGAAGGTAATCTCCGTCGAATCGTCCTACTACTGGCCGGACCCGGCCGCCGGGATGCGGGAGGTTTTTCGCGTGCTGCGTCCAGGAGGCAGCGCCTGGATTCTGATCAATTATTACCGCGACAATCCCGGCTGCCACCAGTGGGGAGCGCTGCTGCCCGTGCCCACGAAGCTTCTTTCCGCGGAAGAATGGGCCACTCTGTTCCACGACGCCGGATTCGCGGAAGTCGCGCACCAGCGCGTCGTGGATCCGACTCCCGCGCCCGCCGAATACAATGGCCGCTGGTTCCGCGACGCGGCACAGCTAGCCGCGTTCCGCCGCGAAGGCGCCCTGCTAGTCCACGCCGTGAAACCCGACCACTCCCTCTAACCGGGGCGGCGCGAAGCCCTTTGAGTGCGGCGGCCTCAGCCGCCGCCTTTCGGCCGAAGATCGATTCGCCCCGCCGGGAGCCCACCCTCTGCACGGCGCGTGCAGCTGCTTACGCCTACTCATACCGCAGCGCCACCATCGGATCCACCCGCATAGCCCGCCGCGCAGGGAGCACCCCCGCAAGAACAGCCACCGCCGCGAGCACCCCGATCGCCGCCGCCATCGTAATCGCATCATACGGCGCGAGATCGAAGAGCAGCTTTTCCAGCAGCCGAACGCCCGCGTAAGAGATAGCCACACCCGCGCCGACCCCAACCACCAGGATCACGGCCACGTCGCGCATTACCAGCCACAGAATCTGGCGCGGGTACGCCCCCAGTGCCCGCCGGATTCCAAACTCTGCCAGCCGCGGTCCCACTGCGTAGCTCACCGAGCCATAGAGGCCGATCGTGGTCAGCAGCAGCGCAAGCGCGCCAAAAAAGCCCGACAGCACGGCGAGCAGCCGCTCCTGCACCAGCGTGTCGTCCACCCGCTCGGCAAGCGTGTGGATTTGAAGCGGGATGGATTTGTTGACGGCGGCGACGGCATCCTGGACCGCTGCCGGCATGCTCGCGGGAGGCAAGGCGCTGCGCAGTTCGAAGGTTTCCGACTGGTCAAAATCAGGAAGCTGGGCGATGGGAAGAAAGGCGAGCGCATAGGTGCCTTCGCGCGGCCAGCCATACTTGGAATCGGGCGCCAACCCGACGATTTGCACGGGCGGAACCGGCTTGCCCGCATCCGCCGGCAGGCGGAAGTACTTTCCGATCGGATTCTGCCCGGGAAAGAAACGCTCCGCCATGGTGCGGCTCACCACCGCCACCTGCGGCCCCGTTTTTGTGTCGTGCGCGTCGAAGATGCGCCCGGCCACCAACGGCATCTGCATTGTGGCGAAATAATCCGGAGACACAAAATTCATGTATACCACCGCGGCTTCTCCCTTGGGCGGATAGGGGGAATCCACTTCGACAATGCTATTCCACATCGAGCCGCTCATCGGAGCGATCACGGATCGCGATGCGGAAGTCACCCCGGGAAGTGCGCGCAGCCTGCTTTCGATCTGATCGTAGATTCCGGTGCGCTCGGCAGGCGCCACCCCGGCTACCTGCAGGTTCGCTTGGACCAGCAGGACGTTCGAGCGGCTGAAGCCCAGATCGAGCGTGGCCAGGTTCACGAAGCTGCGCAGGAAAAGACCCGCGGCCACCAGCAGCACCAGCGACATCGCCACCTGCGCGGCCACAATCCAACTGCTGGCGCGAAAGTGCGCGCGGCCATCGCCCGGCCCAGCCTGCCCGCTCTTCATCGCTGAAGTCAGCGACACGCGCGTGGAGCGGAATGCCGGCAGCGCGCCGGACAGAACGCCGGTCAGCACCGCGACGATCGTCGTGAAGGCCAGCACCCGGCCGTCGAGCGTGAGATCGAGAAACACTTTGTCATTTGCCGTGGAAAGATAGCGCACCAGCAGCGCCGCTCCCCAGCGTGCAAACAGCAGGCCCGCCAGCGCTCCGCCCGACGAAAGCAGAATGCATTCCGTGAGCAACTGACGCACCAGGCGCAGGCGTGATGCGCCGAGAGCGCGGCGCACCGCGATCTCCTTGCCGCGAGCGGCGCCGCGGGCCAGCATCAGGCTGGCGATATTGGCGCACGCGATCAGCAGCACCAACCCCACCACCGCCATCAACACGTCCAGCGGCTGCTCGTACCTCCTGCGCAGCATGGAGACTCCCCGCGACGCCGGCACGGTGACGAACCGGTTCGCGAGGAAGCGGTCCTTCCCCTCTGCATCCCAGTTGGCAGGGAGAGTGGCGGCGAATGTGGCGGGAGAGAGCGCGGCGAGGCGTGCCTTCCGCTGGGCGTCGGGAACCCCCGGCTTGGCCCGGCCCGCCACTTGGAGCCACCACCACGAGCGGTGGTCCAGCATCGGTCCATTGAAAAGTTCCGCAGTGCAGATGGGAACCGCAACGTCATAGGAACTCCCCACGTCCATTCCGTAAAAGCCGCGCGCGCTAACGCCGATGATCTGAAAGTTGTGACGGTCCAGCACGATATTGCTGCCCATGGCGGAGGGCGCGCCGCCAAAATGCTGCTGCCAGAAGCCGTAGCTCAAGACCGCGACGGGGGCGCACCCGCGACGGTCGTCCTGCGGAGAAATCAGCCGCCCGGCGGCAGGCTGCAC
>DATFZR010000550.1:0-10343 GCA_035314265.1 Candidatus Acidiferrales bacterium | reverse complement strand
CGCGAGCCGCCTCCGCGTAGCGCTCGTCGGTCACCAGCCCGGGCACGCACGGGCCGTGGCAGCGGTGGATGTGGTATTCCAGGCAGGGCCGCGCGTGTGCGCGCGTCAGGTCCACGGTGCACGAAGGAACCTTGAACCATTTGTGAATCAGTTTGACGATCCGGTAGGCTAGGCTGGCCGGAAAATAGGGGCCGAAATAGAGCGAGCCGTCTTTCTTGAGCCGGCGCGTGACGTACACGCGCGGGAATTTCTCCCCGGCCGTGAACTTGATGTAGGGGTAAGTCTTATCGTCGCGCAGCAGGATGTTGAAACGCGGCTTGCGCTGTTTGATCAGGTTGTTTTCAAGCGCCAGCGCCTCGCGCACGTTGTCCACGGCGATGTAACTGAAGTCCGTGGCCTCGTGCACCAGCGCCGACGTTTTGGGATGGATGCCGCGAGCGTCGGAGAAATACGAGCGCACACGCGAGCGCAGCGATACGGACATGCCCACGTACAGCACGGTTCCCTGCGCGTCCTGGAAGAGGTAGACTCCTGGCAGGGCTGGAAGTGTCTCGGCTTTTTCCCTGAGGTCCACGGCGCGGAAACGGCTCCGCTCCGGCTCGCCGGAGCAACATCGATGATAGCAGAGCGCATCGAAAAGCCTCGGAAGCCCCGGGCTTTTAGGTGCCGGACCGCTGGATTCTGGAAATGACGAAGCTCCCCTCTACAATTCTCGCCGCGGCATTCCTGGCGGCGCTCGCATGCCCCGCCGTGGCGCACGCGCAGGATTCCAGTTCCAGGCCGCCGCAGGAAAAGAAAACGCCGGCCGAGTCCCAGGCGCCTCCCGCTCCCGCTCCCCCCGCGGCCGCCGACGGAAGCGATCCGATTTCGCGCCGCATCAACAACTCGGCGCCGGCCCTGCACGACGTCGAAGTGGGCATCTACTACATGCGGAAAGAGAAGTACGACTCGGCCATCGACCGCTTTAAGGACGCCACCGTGCTTCTGCCCGAATACGGCCTTCCCTACAAGCTGATGGGAGAAGCCTACGAGAAGAAGAAATTCCTGCCGGAAGCGCTGAAGGCCTATCAGAAGTACCTGACCTTCATTATTTCCGATAAGGAAGCGGACGACATTCGGAAGCGGGTCAGCAGGTTACAGGGAGAAATTGATGACCAGGAGAAGCGCCGCCAGGCGGCCACAAAGCCGTAAGTGGCACAGCCATTTCTGGCTGTGCCCTTCTGGGACGCACTTGGCTGCAGTTCGATACTTGCCGGCATCCTCCGAACCCAGCCGTTGAGTTTCCAAGCGCAGCCAAGAACGGCTGCGCCACTGGAACAATCAGGGCCGCGAAAACGCAGCCGCAGGCAGGCTCACGGCTACCTTCAGAACTTCTTCCAGGTGATTGCGCACCTCGGCAGCCTCGCGTCCCAGAGTTTTCTCGCTCGCCTCGCGAAGCCTGCCAATCGCTTTCAGCTCTTCTCCAGGCGAACCCCCCGGCGAATCTTTCAGGAGCTGCTCCGCGTGCAGCAGGCAGGCGAAGGCCAGCCGCTCGGGCTGTCCGCTCCTCCGCAGAAACTGTCCATATTCCGCCCAGTCGGCAGCCACGTCTTTGACGTCCATCTGCGAAGGGTCCAGAGCCAGTGCGCGCTGGAAAAACGCCGCAGCGCGCTGGCGGCTGCCCTCCACCTCTTCAAATTCGGCATGATGGGCGAGCGCCAGGCTCTCCATCATGGCGTCGCCTTCACTGTGGGCGAGCGCGGCAGCGGCATCGTAGCCCATCGCGGCGTCTGCGGGACGGTGCCCGCGCCCATCCGCGTCGGCCACTTTGATCAGCGCGCCCGTGGTCAGCCGGCCATCGTTGCCATGCTGCTCGGGATGCGCGCCGACCATATCCACGTAAGCGCGATAGTGGCGTGCGGCAGCCTGCTCCTCGCCCCGCGCCGCGAGCGCGTCTCCCAGATACAACTGCGCATTTGCCTGCGTGGGGTCCAGATCCACGGCGCGCCGCCAGTCATCCAGCGCTTCTTCTGGGTGTCCCAGCCGCGCGGCCAGGAGTCCCGCGTTCACCAGCGCATCCACGTCGTTCGGGTAGCGCGATAGAAGATTCTGGTAGAGATCGAACGCCTCCGGGTAGCGCCCGGCGGAGAGCAGCGCATGGGCCAGCGAATGCTGCAGCAGGCGGCTCTGCGGCCGCAGCGCCACCGCACGCGTGAGCGCGGCGATGGCGGACTGCCCATCGTCTGTCTTCTGGTCGGCGCGGGCGATGCTCGCCTGCAAGCTGCTGTCGTAGGGATTCAGGTGCGCGGCGCGCTGCAGTTCGGGCAAGCGGCCCTCCGCCGAGGCCCAGTAGAAGCGCACCTGATCCATCAGGCCCCAGGCGCAAAACAACAACACGGCCGCAATCCGCAGGGCCCGCACGCCGCCGGAATTGCCGGCCAGCCAGCCGAAGATCCCCTTCGCCGGCGCAGGCTCCGCGGCGGAGGCGCCGCCCGAGCTCTGAGCCGCGCCCGCAGGCGAGGCCTTCTCGCCGGAGTCAATCAGCAACGCCGCGACGCGCGTATCGCGCAGCTTCCAGATCGCCCCGTCCAGAATGAAGTGATGGATGTTTACCAGCGCCGTGAAGGTCAGGAAGCTGGCTGCGAAATCCGCGTGAAACAGGCGGCTGACGATCCACGGTCCGGGAATGAAGAGCGCGATGCCCCCGGCCACGAGCGTGGCAAAGTAGCCTCCGAACCGCCAGGCGGATTGCCCCGCCGCACGCGACTCGCGCCTCTGGTAGTAGCTCGTGATCCAGATGTACTGCGTGGAATGCAGCACGGCGAGGATTCCGGTGCTGTAGCGCGTCTGCGGCACCTGAAGTTTGGAGGTAAGTTCCAGGCCAACGGGAAACACAAACCACAGGAACTGCGAAAGGAAAAGAGTTACAGGCGCGGCGAGCACCACCCCTCTCCGCCCCGCGGGCTCTCCCGATCCCGATGATGACGCGCCGCGCCGCCAGAACCGCGCCAGCGCCCATCCTCCGCAGCCCAGAAAGAACACGGCGCAGGCTGCCTTCGGCCAGAAAGCCAGTCGCGCGGGAATGTTGAGCGAGAGCACCATCTCATCGGTCGAGGGTCCGGTATGAAAGCTGAGCATCAGCAGTACGTACGACGCGATGAACGCGGCATACAGGGCTCGCCGCTCGCTCCGCTCGGGCGCCAGGCCGGCGCGGCGCGTGAACATCATCAGCAGGCCGAAATTCTGTCCCGTGTAATGCCAAGGGCTCCAGCAGACGTACAGCGTAAAAAGCCAGGGCAGCAGCACCGGCAACTTGTGCGCCAACACCCCGGCAACCACGAGCAGCAGCGCCATGTGGACGGTGAAGATCCGGTACTTTTCAAACTGTTCGCGCGTGTGGTACGCGCGGTAGACCGTGGCCATGAAGTGCGGGTAGTTGAACAGCAGCGCGAGGAAGTAAAACGCCACCGACCATTGCTGTGCGTGCGACTTCGTGGCCAGAAAAGCCACCAGCAGCAATGGCGCGGACCATCCCCCGCAGCCGACGATCAGGTCCAGCGCGGGCCCGTAGATCCAGGGCGCGCGGGAGTTGCCGCTAGGCTGTGAATTCGGGAGCGTGGAGCCGGTCGTGGGATGGTCGATGGCGGCCATCGGCAATCTTCAAGGGTATCGTCGCGCGCCGCCGCGCGATGTTCAAGAAGAGACTGGGTGGATTGTGCCGCACCCGCCCTACAGCTTCACCCAGCACCAATCCTCGCTCCACGGCAGCCGCGACATCTGCAGCGACGGCCCTTCCGGCTGCACCACAAACACGTCGGAGAAATTCGAGCCGATGCCGTGCTCCGGGTCGTAGAGTCCCGGCTCAACCGAAAAGCACATTCCCGGATCGAGCATGGTGTAGTCGCCCAGCGCCAGGTAGGGCGGCTGGTGTCCCTCCCAGCCCTGGCCGTGCGCCGGCCGGTGAT
Organism: Candidatus Acidiferrales bacterium; assembly: GCA_035314265.1. Classification (GTDB taxonomy): domain Bacteria; phylum Acidobacteriota; class Terriglobia; order Acidiferrales; family UBA7541; genus JOPF136. The sequence goes on along the minus strand of DATFZR010000550.1, from coordinate 6,399 downwards.
AGATGTAGGGCGCCACGCCGTTCTTCACCTGGTAGCTGTGAATCTTGTAGGCCACTGTCGAGCAGGTGATGCCCGCGATGGACTCTTCCTTCTGCATCAGGCAGCAGTCTCGGCTCACCGTCCATAGCTTCTTCATTTGATCCGTCATCGGGTGGATGAACATGGCGCGGTAGAGCTCCCCGCCGCATCCGGCGATGTTTACGCCGCCCTCAATCTGAATGGCCTGCCCCTTCGAGACCTTGTTATAGAGAAACTGGTTGGGGTGCGGCGATGCCGTGGAGGGCCCCACGCGGCAGCCGAGGGAAACAGTTATGCCCACGGCGGTGTGCGGCATGCCGTCATGCTTGATGTCGGCCATCACCAGATCCGTTCCGTACTTGGTGGCCGCGCTGGCAATATCAAAGTCCGTCACATTTGTGCCGTGTTCCAGCAGGAAATCCCGTGCGAAGGCGTGCATCTGGTTGAAGTAGTTGTAGGAGCGCCGCATCAGCGCCAGCTCTTCCGGCGTCTTGCGCATGCGCATGCCGATGCAGTACTCGTCCGCGGAGGCCATCTCCTTGCCGAGCACATTCACCACTTTTCTCTGCATGGAAGGGGTGAACTCGGTATCCGCGGCCAGCTTCCTGTCCGCATACCCGCGCTTTCTCAGCGCCTTGAGCATCCAGTCGGCCAGATCCACACGGGCGCCCATTTGCACCTTGCCCTCATTGGGGAAAGCGCCTTCGGCGTGCGGCCAGTCGAAATACATCTCGCCGTCTTTGTACCACCACGTTTTCACCAAATCGCGGTCCAGCGCCGCGTAGAACCAAACCGGTTCGCCCTTGACGGGCAGAAACACGTTCACCATGCGCTCCGTAGTGGTGTGCCACAGGCCGGTGAAGTAGATGATGTTCCACCGGTTGGTGAGCAGGATTCCCTCGTAGCCGTTTTCCGCCAGCTTGTCGCGCAGCTTCTGCGCGCGCTGCTGGTGCCATTCAAGCGGCAGCCGGTCAAACGTAGCCGGCTGCGGCCCCTTGTCGGGCAGGAAGAGCGCGGACGACTTCTGGCCGGCAGCTGCCGCTGCCGCCGAAGAGAGTTCCTCCGCTCCGATCGTTCCTGCTGCTCCAGACACCGCCACGGCCGCGCCGGTGGTGGCCAGGAATTCCCTGCGGCTGATCATGTAAATGCCTCCAGTCCGCACGCGAAATAACACATTCCGGGGCTTTTGGAAAGGCGGATGCGGGGCGTCGCCGGCAATAGCGGGAGCAAGAGCAACTGAGGGAGCCGGCGGCCCGGCTTCCGCGCGAATCCCAGGATTGAATATCGCCCGCGCCGCGTGTATCTTCCCGTTCACCTCGATGCGCAAAGACGCGCCGGTGGCAGGAGGGCCTCCATGTACCTTGAGATCCTTACGCCTGTTCATGTGGTGATCAGCTTGATCGCGATTCTGGCGGGGTTCGTGGTCATCTTCGGGATGATCGGGGGCAACCCGCTGGAGGGATGGACCAAGGTCTTTCTGGACATGACGGTGACCACCAGCGTCACCGGCTTCTTCTTTCCGATTCACGGCGTTACGCCCGGCATCGTGATCGGTTTGATTTCGCTGGTGGTACTCGCGTTTGCGCTGGTGGCGCGCTACTCACAGGGTATGGCCGGCGGGTGGCGCAAGACCTATGTGTTTACCGCCATTTTCGCGCAGTACCTGAACTTCTTTGTGCTCGTGGTGCAGTCGTTCGAGAAGGTGCCGGCGCTGCGTGCCCTGGCGCCCACCCAGAAGGAGCCTCCGTTCGCCATCACGCAGCTCGTCGTCCTGGTGGTGTTCATCGCGCTGGCCATTCTGTCGGCGATCAAATTCCGCGGCCAAACGCGCCCGGCCTGATCGCGGAAGCGCGATCGCAGAATCTTGTCGCAGAATCGCTGCTGCCGCTCGGCGGGCTACCAGCGCCCCGCACCCAGCAGGAAGCTGCGCGCGCGGGAGAAGTCCCGGTAGCGGCGCTCGGCCCGCCGGAACTCAGGGGTATGCAGCCCCATGCGGCAGCGATCGTCGGCTGCCTCGGGCGTCCCACCGGAATGTCCGTTTCCATTTCCCGTCTGTCCGTTCCCTGTGACCTTCGCCGCGACCTTGGGCATAAGCCCGGAGCGTTCCAGGTGCAGCATCTCGTGGTACACCACATACGCCACCACATGCTCGGGCACCGCCGGCCGGTCCAGCCAGCGATTGATGACGATGTGCCGCATGCCTGAATCAAAAACGCCCAGCTGGCGCTTCCACGTCTGCGTGCTCCAGCCCAGGTCCGTGGCCGGCAGGCCGCCTGAGAAATACTCCCCGTTTATGCGCTCGAAAATTCCCGCGAGGTTGTGCGCGCGTCCCTGTGGCCCCGTGTGCTTGCGGCGGCCGCGGCGGCGGCGCGCGCGGTCCAGGCGGCGGAGCAGGCGGCCGCTGTCTGCGAATTTCCGGTAGTTCTCCTCGACGAGCGCGGGCAGCCGCACCCGATACAGCTTGGACAGGAGAATGGCAGCCACGGCTTCCAGCGCATCGAGCGGCGCGCCGCGCATCAGGTCAGAAAGCCGCGCATCAACTTCTTCGCCCCGCAGGCGTATCGTGTGGCTCAGGCTCGCATAAGGATAGAGGACCACGCGGAATTGCGGCGGGCGTCCCTGGCAGCCGAGGCGCGCAAACATGCGTTGGAAAACCGCGGCTCCGGCTGGAAAGGGAATTGCGCGGGAAGAGGTTTTTCTTTTTCGCGGCAGCGTCATGAAAGGGAAGTGAGCGTCCTCACGGGCGCCTGCGCTCCGGGGCCGCGGAGAGTTCCTTGGCGACCTTCTGCGCTGTTTCCGCGGCATCCTGCGTTGCTTCGATGGCGTCGTCGAGTTCGGATTTGAAGGGGGCGAGCAGAGGGTTATCCTTCAGCTCGCGCAACTTGGGCAGAAACTCCTTCGTGCGCTTGTCCAGGTCCTTCGTGCCGGGCCGCAGGTTCTCCTGCTTTTCGAGGCCCGCCTGGAGTTAGTCCGCCGCGTCGTCCACGCACCCGGTATATGCGTTGATCAGGCTCCACACGCGCTCGGACCAATCGCGATTCTTCTCTTTGCGCTCCAGTTCGTAATCGATCTTGCGCAGGCGGTCGGCGGCGAAGCCGAGCATCAGGTGCACACGGTCGGAGATGGCAACTGCGTCGCGGATCTGGTCGGCCTCGAGCGGCGTCAGATAGTCTTTTTTCTTCTGCGGCCCGCCCGCCGCGGCCGCGCTGTCGCAGGTCACCAGGGCATCGACGCAGAGCGTCCCCAACATAAGTCCGGCGCAGATTCCGCCGATCCTGGTCGCGCGGAACATCCTGCGCGTCATCTCGTCCGTCATTCTGTGCTTCATGTCCTTCGTTCCTTCCGCTTCATCCCAGTGGCAGCCAGTTCCCCGTGGACTGCCAGGTGTCTCGAGCCTGCGGTCCCCGGGGGAAAAGGGCCTTCACGAGCCGGTTCACCAGGTTTTCGATGTCGCGTTGCGGTCCGGCGAGCGCTTCACGATCGTCCAGCGGCACCCCGTACACGATGTCGTTGAGCTGGTGGAGCGACCGGCGCAGGTGCATCTCCAATTCGCGATACCCGTTGGGATGCTTCTCCGCGTCGTGCCCCGTGGAAGACAGGCCGGTAAAGGCGGCCGAGGCGCCATCGCGGTATTCGATAAAGAGCGGGGCGACGCGCTCGTATTCCTTCGCCTCTTCCTCCTTCTTCATCTCGGCCAGAAGGGCCGAGCCCAGCCTGGGGAAGAGTTTCGCGCGCTTTACGGGGTCGCTCTGTCGTTGGAACTCGAGGCGCAAGCTCGGCAGGTCGTCCTCGCGGGGCTCGGCGCTGCCACGCGGCGCCGCAGCCAGCAGGACGGCCAGGATGCTTCCCATGCTGACAACAACAATCGTGTACCGCGTCCCCAGCCGCCGCATGTCTTCCACCCGAAGACCTATCGTAGCAGATACCGGCGAAGCGAGGGGCTTCGGGCCGCCGTTGGCAGCTAAGTGTTTCTTTCTCCGTTGTGGCTCAGCATGCGCTGCAGGAATTTGCCCGTGTAAGACGCCGCGTTGCGGGCCACCTGCTCGGGAGTTCCCACGGCTACCACGCGCCCACCCTGCTGGCCGCCTTCCGGCCCAAGATCGATCACCCAGTCCGCCGACTTGATCACGTCCAGGTTGTGCTCGATCACCAGCAGCGAGCCGCCGCCTTCGATCAGCTTGCGCAGCGAGGTCAACAGTTTCTGAATGTCCTCGAAGTGCAGGCCCGTGGTCGGCTCATCAAGAATGTAGAGCACGCCCTCACTCGATGCCTGCGTCAGATGCGCGGCCAGCTTCAGCCGCTGCGCTTCGCCGCCGGAAAGCGTTGTGGCCGACTGTCCCAGCCGCAGGTAGCCGAGTCCCACCTCGTCGAGTACGCGCAGCTTGGAGACGGCCCGCGGCACCCCGGAGAAAAACGTGAGCGCCTCACGCACGGTAAGCTGCAGGACTTCGTGGATGTTTTTCTCGCGGTAGCGTACGTCCAGCACGCTGGACTTGAAGCGCGTGCCGTGGCACTCCTCGCACACCAGCTCCACATCGGCCAGAAACTGCATCTCCACCGTTACCGTGCCGTCGCCTTGGCAGGCCTCGCAACGCCCGCCGGGGATGTTGAACGAAAAGCTGCCCGAGGAAAGTCCGCGCTTCACCGCCTCGGGCGCCGCGGCAAAAACGTCGCGGATGGCGTCAAACGCTTTCAGGTAGGTGGCGGGATTCGAGCGCGGCGTGCGGCCGATGGGCGATTGGTCCACCAGCACGAAGTCGCGCAGCAGGTGGTCGCCCTCGATGCGGCTGCAGAACTCGCGCACGGTGCGCCCGTTGCGGCGCGCGTCCAGCGCGTTCCACACCACTTCATGCACCAGCGTGGATTTTCCGGAGCCGGAAACGCCGGTCACCACGGTCAGCATTCCCAGCGGAATGGCCACGTCAATTTCCTTCAGATTGTGCCCTCGTGCGCCCGCGATGCGCAGGAACCGGGCGGGTTTGCGCCGCACGGCCGGCACCGCCACACGCGTCTCGCCGGTCAGGTATCGCGCCGTCAGGCTGCCATTGCGCGCCTCGCGCAGCAGGCTTTCCCGCGGGCCCGCAAAGATCAGTTTTCCGCCGTACTCGCCGGCGCCCGGACCCAGATCCAGCACGTGATCGGCCGCCAGGATCAGGTCGCGGTCGTGCTCCACCACCAGGATCGTGTTGCCCAGATCGCGCAGCGTCTTCAGGATTTCGATCAGCCGGTGCGTGTCGCGCGGGTGCAACCCAATGGAAGGTTCGTCCAGGATGTACAGAGCGCCCACCAGCCGCGAACCCAGCGACGTGGCCAGTTGGATGCGCTGCGCCTCGCCTCCGGAGAGCGTCGAGGTGAGCCGCTCGAGCGTCACGTAGTCCAGCCCGGCCGCGTCCAGGAATTCCAGCCGCTGGCGCACCTCGTCCAGGATTTTCTGCGCCACGCGCGCCTCGGTGGAATTCAGGGCGAGCGTCCGGAAGAATTCTCCCGCTTCCGCCACCGTCAGCTTGCACACCTCCGTAATCGCCTGCCCCTCGATCTTCACGGCGCGGGCTTCCTCGCGCAGCCGCGTTCCGTGGCAGTCGGGACACGTGGCGTAACCGCGGTAGCGGCTCAGGAACACGCGCACGTGCAGCTTGTATTTCTTCCGTTCGAGCCATTCGAAAAAGCCCTTTACGCCGAAGTAGCCGCCCGGGCGGTCGCCCTCCACCACCACCTCCTGCTGTTTCTCGGAGAGGTCGCGGAAGGGCACGTCCAGCGGGATTCCCTTCGTCTTCGCGTACTTCTTCAATTCCGCAAACGGCTGCCGGTAGCGCGGTTTGGTCCACGGATCGATGGCGCCCTGATTCAAAGACTTGCTGCGGTCTGGAATCACCAGGTTCAGGTCGAAGTCAATCGTGTTGCCGAAGCCCTGGCAGCGCGCGCACGCGCCGTACGGGCTGTTGAAGCTGAACAGCCGCGGCTCCGGCTCCTGGTAGACGATGCCGCAGCGTTTGCATTCGAAGCGCTCGTTGAAGGTCAGCCGCTCGCCGGCCATGGCGGATTCTGCCGCCGCTCCGCCTGCGCTGCCGGTGCTTTCCGCGGGGAATTCGAAGAGTACCTCGCCGCGTCCCTCGCGGTAGCACAGCTCGATGCCGTCAATCATCCGCGAACGGATGTCTTCGGAAACGGTCAGGCGGTCCGCGATCACGTAGACGGGCTGGGAGAAATCCAGGTCCAGCAACTCCTCGGGCGTGGAGAACTCGTAGACGCGTCCTTTCTGGTAGAGACGATTGAATCCACGTTTGCGCAGGTCGGCCAACGCGCGGGTCAGGTCTTCCTGTGGCGCTTTCGCAGGTTCCCCTGCTCCCGCCGCGCGTCCGCGGGCGCGCTTAGTACTTGTGG
>DATFZR010000549.1:0-3578 GCA_035314265.1 Candidatus Acidiferrales bacterium | reverse complement strand
GGCGTGGATTTCGACTCCCTGCGCGATCCCTGGGGCCGCCCCTACCGCCTGGATTTTCCGATCTACGGCCCGGACTTTGAGATCACCATTACCAGCGCCGGGCCCGACGGCCGCTTCGACTCTCCTACGGCCCACTCCACTGACGATATCGTTTCAGCCGCGGCCTCCATCAACTATTTTCTGGAACCGCGCAATCGCATCGCGCGGATCGTCACCGGCCTGGCCATCTCCGGTGGCCGCGCGCCCGAAACCCAGGAAGAGCTCGCCGCCATTCTTCGCGCTGCGAACTTCGATTGGGAAGCGCTGCGCGACCCGTGGGGACATGCGCCGTACACCACATTCAATCGCGAGGCCCGTTACAACGACCGCGTGATCGTCGCCTCCAAATCCAGCTACGAGGAAGCGCAGAAACAGCACACCGCGCTCCAGCCCGTCACGGCTCACTACCAGGCGATCCACATCCGCAGCGCCGGGCCGGACGGCGTCCGGGGAACCGACGACGACTTCGACCTCGCGGAAATTGCCGTGTACATCGCCGAGCAATCCGCGCAGGACTCTTCCACTCGCCCCGTTTCGCATCCCTCAGCATTCGCGGGGCGCACGGGCTCCCTCGCCGGCCTCGTTATGGACCGCTCCGGGGCCGCGATACCGAAGGCGAAAATCACGGCCACTCCTGAACCGCCTGACCCATCGCTGCCCTCCAAGGAATACGTCGCCACGGCCAGTGACGAGGGGAGTTTTCTTCTCGAGAATCTTCCCGCCGGGACCTACACGGTCCGCGTTTTCGCCGAGGGATTTGCTCTCGTCACCATCGTCGCGGTGCCCGTTCCCGCCGGGATGGTCACGGAGGTGAACGTCACGCTCGAAGTAGCCGGTCAAATGGTGACCGTGGAAGTTCAAGGTTCTGCGCCGCCGCTCAACACAACCACCGCGATGATTACCGCCTCCGCCGTGCCGGGACCGCCTCCGTCCCTGCCGCGAGTCTCCACGCCGCGCCTTCGCGAGTATTTTCCCGAGACGCTTCTCTGGCAGCCTGAGCTCATCACCACGCCCGGCGGGCGCGCGCAGGTCCGCTTTCCCCTGGCTGACTCGATCACCACGTGGAATTTCTCCATCACCGCCTCCACCGTGGACGGCCAAACGGGCGCCGCGCGAAGGGAAATCCGCGCCTTCCAGCCCTTCTTTATCGAGCACGATCCGCCGCGCTTTCTCACTGCCGGCGACCGCATCGATCTGCCCATCGTCCTGCGCAACTACCTCGATCGCGAACAGACCGTCAACTGGAAGGTGAAGCCGGAAGCCTGGTTCAATCTCGATGGCCCGGGCGCCGGCTCCCTGCGCGTGCCTCCCAGCGATTCCGCCCGCGCCGTTTTCTCCTTCACCGCAACGTCGCCCGTCCGCGACGGCAAACAGCGCGTCACCGCGGCCAACGCCGGCGTCAGCGACGCCGTCGAAAAGTCCGTCGTCGTCCGCCCGGATGGCCGCGAGATCACACGCACTACTGCGCAGATGTTCCACGGCTCCGCGTCGCTCGATATCCCAGTCCCCGCGGACGCCATCCCCGGCGCCCTTCGCGCCGAGTTGAAGTTCTATCCCGACCTCCTCGCTCACGTTGTCGAAAGCATGGAAGCCATCCTCCAGCGTCCCTACGGATGCGCCGAGCAGGTCATCTCCTCCGCGTATCCCAATCTTCTTTTCCTGCGCTACGCCAAAGCCGTTGGCGCCCCGCCTTCTCCGCAGGCCGCGCGCGCCCAGCGCAATCTTGCGCTCGGAGTCCAGCGGCTGCTCGCCTACAACGCGCCCGGCGGAGGCTTCCGCTACTGGACTTACGGCGACCCGGATGTCGCTCTCAGCGCCTATGCCATCCGCTTTCTCCGCGACGCCGCCGAGTTCGTCGCCGTGGATGACTCCATCGTCCTGGAAACTACAAAGTGGCTCCTCGGCCAGATGCAGAGCGACGGCAGTTGGCCCCAGAAGTACGTACCCGACTCGCCGCGCACCGCGATTCTCACCGCTTACGTCGCGCGTGTTCTCTCCGCCGCGCCTGCCGCGGCAGAAGGCGCGCCCCCCGACCCGCAGGGCGTTGCCGCACGTGCCGCCCGCGAACTCCCGCGAGCGCTCTCCTTCTTGGCTACCGCCGCCGATCAGGTTGACGAACCCTACCTGCTCGCCGCCTACGCCCTCGCCGCGCAAAACGCGGGAGACGCCGCCGCCACCGGCCGCGCCCTCGCCAAACTCCGCGGGCTGGCCCATGAGGAAGGCGATGGCGCCTACTGGGTGCTCGAAACCAATTCCCCCTTCTACGGCTGGGGACTCGCCGGGCGGGTGGAAACCACCGCGCTCGTGGTCCAGGCTCTTTCCCGCGCCGCAGGCACACCCAGCGCGGGCACGCAGGACGCGCAGTTCATCTCGCGCGGCGTGTTGTTCTTGTTGAAGAACCAGGACCACTTTGGCGTGTGGTATTCCGGCCAGGCCACCGTCAACGTGCTCGAAGCGCTTCTCGCCGTTCTGGCCGCTCCACGGCCCGCCGGGCAGGCGGCGCGCAACGCTGTGGTGCGCGTTAACGGCAGCGTCGCTTTTGAGGTTGCGCTGCCGACCCTGAACGAGCTGGCGGCTCCCATTACGCGCGACTTCTCCCCACTGCTGCATCCGGGAGAAAACCGCGTGGAGATTTCCGCAACAGGCGGCGGAGAACTTTCCGCGCAAGCCGTCACTTCTTACTACGTTTCCTGGGCGCGCAGCGCGGCCGCGACCGAAAGCGACCTGCGCTCCGGCGATTCAGACGCACTGCGCTTCGCCGTCCACTATGCGAGAACCAGCGCGCACGTGGGCGACGTTGTCGAATGCACCGTCGAGGCGGAACGCATCGGCTTCCGCGGTTACGGCATGATGCTCGCGGAAATCGGCGTGCCGCCGGGCGCGGACGTTGACCGCACCTCGCTCGATCGCGCCGTCACCGAATCCGGCTGGGCCGTGAATCATTACGACGTTCTGCCCGACCGCGTGATCCTCTACCTGTGGCCACGCGCCGGCGGCACAAAATTCGCGTTCGCCTTCCGCCCCCGTTACGCCGAGCAGGCGCAAGCCCCCGCCAGCACGCTCTACGATTACTACAACCCGCAGGCGCAAGCGCTGGTGGCCCCAGTCCCATTCCTGGTGCAATGATTTTTATCGAGTGCGGCGGCTTGTTTACCCTGACGAAGGAAGGCCCGCCGCTCTTCTTCGGCCTCTACTTCTTCGGCCGGATCATCTCAAACCGGTCCGTGGTCCGCGCGTACGTATTTCCGCCCATCCTTCCGAACGCGCGCAGCTTATCCGGATCAATCTTGAAATCGCTCACCAGCGCGTCGTCCACGTGGAACCGCAGCACCTCGCCCAGCACGATGCTCCCGCCGATGGGCTTCGAGCTCACGTGGACTACCTGCACGAGCTTGCACTCCATGTTGATGTGCGACTCCTTTACGCGCGCGGGTCTCACCAGGTCGCTGGGAACGGGCGTCAGCCCGCTCACCACGAACTCGTCCACCTCCGGCGGAAACTCCTCCGAGCAAAGGTTCATCTTCTCCGCGAACTCCTCC
>DATFZR010000548.1:0-2201 GCA_035314265.1 Candidatus Acidiferrales bacterium | reverse complement strand
GCGGCCGCCGGGGGCGGATGCATCGTGGTACTTCGAAACCAGTTTCGTGATGGCCTCGGTGAGTTCGTTGCTGAAAGCCGCCCGGTCCGTCGCCGACCGGAAGCGAACCTCCGTATCCACCGCCAGCGTCGCCAGGCGTTTGCCCGTCTCTTTCGCACGACGAACAAGATCGCCCACCTCGCGGACGACCCGTGCCCCCAGGGCGATGAGATAGCTCGCGGACAGCCGATCGATTTCCCGATTCGGATCCGCGGCGACCCGACCCATGGCGCTCGGCGAAACGACGTAGGAAGCGGCCGTCGCCACCAGCAGCCGTTCCGTCAGCCCGCCCCACTTGCGTTCCTGGGCCAGCCGCACCAGCCCGTGCGCCTCCAGCGCGTGCAGGTGGTAGTTGACTTTCTGCCGGGCCAGGCCAACCCGCGTGGCCAACATCGCCGCCGAGGCGGGCTCGGCTAGCTCGGAGAGGAGGCGGCTCCGCATAGGCTCCAAAGCCACCGTCGCCGCTGCCGGATCATCGATCACTTGAATGGCGAGCACGAGGAGATGGTAGTAGTGACAACTTTAGTTGTCAAGGGCCATGCAACCCTTTTTCTTACGAATTTGCACAGGGTGCGACAGCCCGAAATGCCATCCTTGTGGATTGCCGGTTGCGTGCTCAATAGCCCTGGGAGAGCTTCCAGCCCCCGGATGGCCCCTACCCCCTACTCAGAATTCGCGCCTCATGGCGCCCTGTTGCCCCGGGCGCACACCCACTTCTAATGTCACGCCTGTCCGGGCAGTGCCAGCACTTCGCCGGTCAGCACGTCCGGAGTGCCGTCGTAATAGTTCGGAATGTCCCCCAGCACCTCGCCCATGCGCGGACCCTGCATCGCATTCTGGAGCGCCGCCGGGGATTCAAAATACCCGGAGAAGATGAATTGGTACGGCGGCTTCGAGCCGTCCGGCGGTGTGCCCACCTTCACCACCTCGACCCTCTTCATCCCGTAAGGACCCATAACGGCTCCCGCCAGCGGAAGATGCTTCGAGAGGTAGTAGGCTTCGTCAAAGCGGACCCCATACTTGTAGCAGACTCGCAACACTGTCATTGGTTCCTCCGGTGCGGGCGTCAGTCCTTGTACTCCACTCCGAGCGCGGCCAGCTTTGCGCGCAGGCCGTACATATCCAGCCCCAGCTCGCCCTTGCTCAGCCGCTCGCGATTCTTCTCTTCCTTGGCGCGGCGCGCGTCGCTCAAGCGCGCCACTTCCAGGGCTTCTTCCCTGCGCACCACCACCACCCCGTCCTGGTCGCCGATGATCACGTCGCCCGGACGAACGATGGCCCCCGCGCACACCACATCGATGTTCACCGAGCCCGCCGTCTCCTTCACCGTGCCCTGCGCGTGGATGGCCCGCGACCACACCGGGAAATTCATTTCCGTAAGGTCCGCGATGTCGCGCGCGCCGGCGTCGATCACCACCCCCGCCACCCCGTGAGCGCGCAGCGACGACGCCAGCAACTCGCCGAACATCCCGTCGCTCGACTCGGAGACCATCGCCACCACCATCACGTCCCCGGGACGGCACACTTCAACCGCGGCATGGATCATCAGGTTGTCCCCGGGATGGCTCAGCACCGTCACCGCCGGTCCCGTTACCCGCGCCCCGAGATAGATCGGACGCAGGTACGGCTTCATCAGTCCCCGGCGGCCCTGCGCCTCGTGCACCGTGGCTACCGGCAGATTCCTCAGCAGCGCGAGCGCGTCGGCCTCGGGCCGCTGGATGCTGCGTACGATGGTTGGTTTCATGTCAGCTCGTCCGTTACCTGCGGGTAGAACCGCTGGTAGGCCTCCGCGTATTTGATTCCCGATTTCCCGGAATTCCGCACCGCCTGCACGCCCCGGCGTTTCCCCAGGTCCGTGTAGTACTCCCACAGATGCTCCTGCGCCTGCATGGATTCCATCGCGCTGCGCTTGCGGTCGAAAACGGAGGTGATGTCCAGCAGCACTTCGGGCTTGAAGCCGCACTGTTCCGGCTGGTGCGGCTCAAAGGCAAACACCGGCGGCGCGCCCAGCTTTTTTCCCGGCAGCGGATAGCCGGCCGCCTGCGCGTAGATGCGCGTGCGCAGCGTGGCCTGGCAGGCATCCCCATGGTCCATGTTGTAGGGGTCGGCCGAGGAATGCGTCAGCACGATCTCCGGCTGGCAATCCCGGAATTCGCCCACCA
>DATFZR010000547.1:0-3763 GCA_035314265.1 Candidatus Acidiferrales bacterium | reverse complement strand
GTCCCCGGCCTGTTCCACGCGGCGTTCCAGCAAATCTCCGGAGGCCGCGGGTTGGTGGACCCCATGCGCGCGCATGCCGGCCATGAGGACTACCACAAGCTCGACGGGCGGAAGCCGCCGGCGGAACGCTTCAAGGGCGATGGCAAGCTAACGTTCGACCGGCTGACCGACGTCTATCACTCCGGCACGCGGCACGACGACGATGAGCCTTGCCACCTGCTCGTGGCCGACACGAACATCTGCATCGGGCGCTGCGTCACCGAATACGGCAACCCGTGCCAATACTTCTGCCCCGCGGCGGTTTACGAAATGGCCGAGGAGCGCGGCGAGCGGAAGCTGAAGATCAACGCGGCCAACTGCGTTCATTGCAAGACGTGCGATATCGCTGATCCCTACCAGATCATTACCTGGGTGCCCCCTGAGGGCGGGGGCGGACCGAACTACGAGGGAATGTAGGCGGAGGTGGACTGCGCGGGAATGCGCTGCGCGGCGGGCTGGCCCCCTTCTGAAGGTTTTTCCTGTTTCGGTTTTCCTCCAAACATGCGGCGGAAGAAATTCGACAGGCGCGCGCCAAAGGATGGCTTCTTAGCAGGTTGCGCGCTCGCGTCTGGGGCCTGCGCATTCGTGGCCACCGTGGACGGCGCCTTCTTCGACGGTGCCTCCACTTCTCCACGCCAGATGATCATGGGTTCGACATAGACTTCGCGGAAGAGCAGCGCAGTTTCCGCGCTGGGCGGCGGCATGATGCCGCCCTTCGCCGGCGCGCCGGGCGCGTTTGCGGCGGAGGCATCGTAAGTGAGCGGCGGCATGTAGATCTTCCAGATGGGCTGCTCGCCGGGGGCGGAGGGCGGGGGTTGCGGGGCTTTCTTCTCGGCGGTCTGGGGAGCGGGCGGCGCGGCGGCGGTTTCAGACGCCGTCAGCGGAATGCGCACCGCGGAGTTGACGGGCGGCGCGGGCGTTTCGCGCTTTGCATCGAGCGCGTCGCAGCCGCAGTTTCGGGCGCCCGCGGAGAGGCTGGCGAGTTGTCCATCCTGCAGGATGGCTTCCGTGCCCTGCGGGACCACGATGGTCTCGCCGCCGAACTGGGGCTCGAGCCGCAAGGCTCCGCTGGCGGCGAGGACGCACATTTTCCCGTTTTCTTCGAGACCCACGCCGAGGTCGTCCGCGCGTCCGATCGCGGCCATCGGCGATGCCTGCACCTGCGGCGTATAGATGCGCAGGTCGGCGGGGTTGGCCACGCGGGCGCGCACGCGGCCATAGTCGAGCGCGAGCGTCAGGCTGGCTCCCGCGCGCACCAGAGAAAAGCGCGCCGGCCCGCAAACGCCGATCTCGCCGCCGGTGGCCAGTTCGATGCGCGCGCGGCCGGAGCGCACGGTGATCTGGCTGCCGCTGGAGAACGCGGTGTAGGAGCGGCCATTTTCGTTTACCACATGCACTTCGCCGCGTACCGAGATGTTGTCGCCTTCGATGCGGCCCACGGGGGCGTCGGCGGCGCTCTGCGCTCTTGCGGTCGCGGCGCAGAGGGCGGTTCCGGCCAGCGCAGCCAGCAAGCACGCGGTGCGCGCTGCTGCGCCGGGCCGCGCGGAGGCGCAGCGCAGCGGCTTCGATCTGGCGGCGAGCCTGGAAGGAGTCTTCATCGGTCCCTGCGCTCGATTCACCTATACTATACGCGCGTAAACGGAAAGCGATGGAACAGGCCAGAAACGCAGACGCGCCGCCCGGCGCGCCCCCGCAAGCCACGCCCGAAGACGCACCCGGCGACGCGTCTGAAGCGTCGCGTTACGTCGCCACGCCCAACGTGCACTTCGATACGGGCATGCGCGAGCTTTCCGCCTGGCGCCGCGCCCAGATTCCGGTGATTGCCGGAGCGGTTTATTCCGTCGTCCGGGCGGTGGGACCGACGCTGCAATACGAAATCCTGGGGTGGCAGCACGCGGAACGTGTTTACGCGCGCGGGCTGCGCGTGATCTGGCCCTTCTGGCACCAGTGCATCATTCCGGTGGTGTGGTGGGCACGGCATCGTGGCGTGGTGGTGATGAACAGCACGAATTTCGACGGCCAGTGGACGCGGCGCGTGATCGAACGGCTGGGCTTCGGCACGGCGCAAGGCAGCTCGACGCGCGGCGGGCTGCGCGGGCTGGCGGTGATGGCGCAGCGGCTGGCCGCAGGCAAGGACGCGGGCTTCACCATTGACGGTCCGCGTGGCCCGCGCTACGTGGCTAAACCCGGCCCGGCGATGCTGGCGCGGAAGTCCGGCTGCCCCATCATTCCTTTCCACGTGGACGCGGAGGAATCCTGGACGCTCAAAAACACGTGGGACCTCTTCCAGTTTCCCCGCCCGTTCACGCGCTGCCTGATGCTGTTTCACCCGCCCATTTGGGTAACGCCTGAAGCGGACCGCGAAGAACTGGAGCGGAAGCACGCGGAGATGCAGCAGGCGCTCGAACGCGTGCGCGATACATCCCAGAGCTGGTGGAAGATGCCGCCTGCGGAGCGGGAGCGGTTGCGCGCGGAGTGGAACGCGTAAGGAACGGGCGGCTCGGGGCGCTGCTCGATCGAGTTGCGTACAGAGTTGCATACAGGGCTGCATACAGAAAAGAACAGCGAGACTTCCCTGCGGCGGGGCCGCCGTGGGCAGGTTGCCGGGCCCTAGGAATCTCCCAGCGTGATCTTCACTTCCATTTTCTGCCGGCCGCGGTAAATCTCGAGCGTCATGATTTCGCCGGGGCGCTTGCGGTTGAGTGTGAGGTTCAGATCGAGAGAAGACGAGACGGCCTTCCCATCGGCGGAAACGATCAAATCGCCGCCCGTCATGTAGCGCCGCAGTCCGTCCGTGACCGGCGAACTTCCTCCGCGCAGTCCGGCGCGCGCCGCGGGGCCTCCCGGGACGACGCGCTCGATCAGCAACCCCTGCTTGACGGGCAGCTTGAGGTAGTCCGCGAGATTCGCGAACAGGGGAATCACATCCGCGCCCAGCGTGGCGCGGCGCACGCGCCCTTCGGTAATCAGGTCGTTGGCGATGCGTCTGGCCAGGTTGATGGGAATCGCAAAGCCCACGCCTGCCGCCGTTCCCGTGGGCGAATAAATCGCGGAGTTGATCCCGATCACCTGCCCGCGCGTGTCGAGCAGCGGGCCGCCGGAGTTGCCGCGGTTGATGGACGCGTCGGTCTGGATGGCGTCTTCGATAAACGTGTTTTGCCCGGTCTGCACGGTGCGGCCGAGAGCGCTGACCACGCCGGTGGTGAGCGTGCTCTGAAAGCCGAAGGGGTTGCCGATGGCCAGCACCTTCTGGCCCACCAGCAGCGCGCTTGAATCCCCCAGCGGCAGCGCGGGAATCTGCGCGCCCTTGGTATCGATTTTGATGAGGGCCACATCGTTGCGCTGGTCGGCGCCGATGAACTTGGCGGGGTAGCGCGTCTGGGCGTGCTGGTCTCCCAGCAGCACCTCGATTTTTTCCGCGTCGGCTACGACGTGGTAGTTCGTGAGGATGTAGCCTTTCGGGTCGATCACAAAGCCGGAGCCCGCGCCCTCGACGGGAACCGCGTTGAAGAAGAAATCATACTCCACTGTGCGCGTGATGATGTTGGCCACGGAGGGCGACGTCTGCTTGTAGATGTGGACGTTGACCATCTCCTCGCTAGTGAGGTTTGCGGGGGCTGGGGTTGCGGGGTTCGCGTTTGCCGTTGGTGAAGAAGGAGGTGTGGAGGGTTGCGCGGAGGGCGTGGCCGCGGTTGTGCGTGCATCCGGATGCGCCGTGACGACG
>DATFZR010000546.1:0-3659 GCA_035314265.1 Candidatus Acidiferrales bacterium | reverse complement strand
AACATTCCAGGTTCCTTGAGATCTGGCAGCACGCGGTCCACACTTTCGAGCGCTGCTACCGGCATTTGGCGGAATTGCACGGCGAGCCGCATGGCAGTCTTTAACATCCCCATGAGTTGGCCGGCGGGCAGGCCATGGCCGGAGACATCGGCGACGTAGGCCACCAACCCACCGTCGCTCTCGATGACGTCGATCAGATCGCCGCCCATTTCTGTGCTGGGGATCGATTTGCCGTATACCTCGAACCTCGCGTTCTGGAAAGAGACGGTCGGAACCAGGGTCGCCTGAATATCGTGGGCCAAAGAAAACTCCGTCTGCATACGCACGCTGGCCACGCCCTCCGTACCAGCGAAGAACAGCAGAAATCGAAGCCCGAAACCGATGCCAACCAGGATCCCGATCGCATCGAATAGCACTCGCCGATGTACAGCGTCGGGCACCGCGAGAGGCGTCGAAACGTGCGAGGCCCAGTAACCCAGCCAGGCGGTCAAGACAACCAGCAGAAACAGGAGAGGCATAACACGAACTCTTTTGATTCCGGCGGCCCTAAGTGCCGCCGCTCCCGTGCCCACTAAGACAGGCCAAAAGAAACCTCCGGCGACGCGCGAAGCATTGAGCTGCAATAGATCGATCGCGAAACCGCCGGCGGCTCCGAGGAAGAAGTACCCTGCCAGGAACATCATCATCCGGCCTAGCGGCAGCATGCGCCAGTAAGGACTGAAGGTGGTGGGAAAGGCCGAGCTCACACCAGCCAACCAGGTACGGAGCTTCTTTTTCATCGGCACTTCCTCGGACGTTCTGGATCGCAGGGAGACTGAGCGCTAGGCCAGAGCTTAGACCATTCGTCGGGTGAAGCGGTAGAGCGCCAGCAATCCAAGCAAGAGGATTAAGGCCCCAGCCGCAGGACGGCGAAGGGCGCCGGCTCTGCAATGCAACGTGCGCTGCCTACCGCACCCTCGAGGGAAAAAATCGGACTGGCCGCCTCTTCGGACGCTTTTTGTCACCCTTTTTCCCTTGACTTCTGATTACTTTTAGGTATACTACCGCTGTGACTACTGTCAATACACCTCCCTATGCCGTCCAGGGAATCGCCACTCGAACTCAAGTCCTTTCGAATGTGCAGATCCGCGCGGCCTCGTCCGCAAGTCCCGCAGTTTGTGCAGATACAAGACCGCCTCGGAACTGCACATTCCACAGCTACTTAAAACCTCCTCTTTTCAGGAGCTTGCGCGACAACCTCGTCTAACCCCAGCATCTTCTGCACTTCCGCGAACCCCTCCGGGGTACCCCACCATGCCACAACAGCCCTCCTGTAAACCACGCTCTTTCAATCGTTTGCGCAACATATGCCCGCCTATCTCTCGCGTTTTCAGTCGTTTGAGCAATTTACAGGGGGAGGGGGTATCGCATCCCTGCGCAAGCCTCTCGCCTTTCGACCTCCTCCCCGCACTCTCCGTCCGGCACACCGTTCCTCGCCAGCCACGAGCGTCCACGAACCACTGGTTTACCCTTTCGCGTTCACGCGCCACCTCGCCCGCAGCGGCCCCAACGCGATGCTATGCTGGTTTTTCGCCTGCGGGGGCCCTGAGGGGACGATTGGTCGAGCAAATCAGAGCAGGAGATCCGGAGCCGAAGCGCCGCCGCAGTACGCGGATCGTGCACGCGGTACCGCTGTCTGTTTCCGGCGAAGACGCGCTCGGCCAGCCTTTCAAGGAACGCACGGCCACGCTCATCGTGAGCTGCCACGGCTGCCGCTACCAGTCCAAGCATTACGTTCCCCGCAACGGCGTCGTCGCGCTCGAAGTGCAGCATCCAGACCCGGGACGTCCCCCGCGCCTCGTGCGCGCGCGCGTTACCTGGATCCAGCGCCCTCGCACGGTTCGCGAACTCTTCCAGGTGGGCGTCGAGATCGGCGTTCCCGGGAACCTGTGGGGCGTCGCCTTTCCGCCCGACGATTGGTTTCCCTGGCCCGAAGATGCCGCCGCGCAGTCCGCGGCCCCGCCCGCGCCGTCAGAAGCCGCCCGCGCCGCCGCGCTGCCCGTTCCCCCCGCGCCCCTCACTGAAGACGCGCCGCCACCGGAGGAATCGGTACAGCCCGCCGCCTCCTCTGAAAAGGTTCGCACCATGCCGCGCCCGGAGCACACGGAGCGCGCGGAAGCATCTCAGCGGCCCGAGCCGGCCACCGCCGATCCGGCCGACCCAGGCGCCCGCCAGGTGCAGAAAATCGTTGCGGAAGCGCGCCGCCAGATTGAAGGCGACGTCCGCAAAATCGTTAGCTCGATAGTGACCTCCGAAAGCAGCCACATCACCGCGGCCATGACCAGCCAGATGCGCGCCGCGGCCACCGAAGCCGTGAAGCAGGCGCTGATGAGCCACGGCCAGTCCCACGCGGAGCGTCTGGACGTGGCGCTGCGCGAAGCCCTGGCCCGCCTGGAGATCGTCCGCTACGAATCCGCCCGCGCCATGAAGGAGCAGGCCGAGACCGGCACAAAATCCGTCACGGAAGCCTCCGGCCAGCACGCCATATCCGCCGAGGCAGCGGTGGCGCTGGCCCTGGCCCGCCTGGAATCCGCGCGAGAAGAGACGGCGCGCGCCCTCTCCATGCAGAGCCGCGCGGAAGGCCAGCGCGTGATGGCGCAGGCCGCCACGCGCATGGAAGACCTGTTGCGCCAGTCGCTGGGGCGCATCGAGGAAGCCAGCAAAGCCACCTCTGAAACCGTGATGCAAGCCGCTCGCGCGGAAATGCAGCAGTCCGTGGCCGGCGCGCTCGAAGGTCTCCGCTCAGATGTCGCCGCGACGGCCGCTGAAGTGCGCCGCCTGGCCGCCGAAGAACTCGACGCCGCCCGCAAACAGCTCGACGCCGCCCGCGACGAAATCGCCCGCGCCGCTACCGCCGCCACCACGGAAGCCTTCGCCGGCCTCGACGCGCGCGTAGAGACCACGCGCGCACGCGTCGGCGACCTCGCCCGCGAAGCCGGCGAGCTGGACGCGGCCATCACGGACAAAATCGGCGCCGGCCGCGGCGAGTGGCAGCAGCACGTGGAACGCGAACTGGACGCGGCGCGCTCCCGCTGGGAGCAGCTCGTCGCGCAGACCCTCGCCGCATCCACCGATTCGCTCCGCGCACGCCTGGAAGAAGCCTCCGCGGCCGCCGTCGCTCCGGCCCTCGAGGATCTCGGCAGGAAGATCGAAGGGCAGACCGCCGTGGCCCAGGAGGCGCTCGAATCCGTCAAGGCAGAGGCGGGTCACGCCGTCGCCGCCATGCGCGAAACGTCCGCGGAAACGGCCGGGCAGGCGCAGCGCGCCGCCGCAGAAGCGCAGCGCGCATTCGGCGAACTGGAAACAGGCATAAATGCGCGTGTGGCCGCAGCGCAAACCGAGGTCGAAGCCGTTCGTTCATCGCTCGAAGCCGGCGCGGCGGAAGCCCGCACCAGCCTGGAGACGCGAGCCGCGGAAGCGCAGGCGGCCCTCGCTACACTGCGCGAATCTCTCGACGCCCACGCCGCAGGCGTGCGCACGGGCATGGACGCAGGGGCCACGGAAGCGCGCGCCAGCCTGGACGCCGCGCGAGGCGCGCTCGAAGAGCGCATCGCGGGCCTGCGCGCCGGACTGGAATCCGCCTCAGACGACCTCGAAGGACGCTTCGGAGCATTGCAATC
>DATFZR010000545.1:0-11515 GCA_035314265.1 Candidatus Acidiferrales bacterium | reverse complement strand
AGATCCTGACGACGCGTTTAGGAAAACTTCAGTAGGCGGTTTTGGGTCTGCGCTCGTAAGATTCGTAGATCTCGGCGCAATCTACTAGGCTGAGTTTGTTCGATCGGTGCTGGCCTGGGCCTGTCCATCGCGCGCTGGGCGGTCGAAGCTCACGGTGGTGCCATAACTCCAAAAAAGCAAAGAGGGCGACGGCAGCACCTTTCGAATCGCGTTGCCAGTCCTGAAACATTCCTCTGCAAGGCAGCCATAAGGAGGGGCGCAATGAAAAAGACATTGGGAATGCTGGCCGCCGCTGCCGTAGTTTCGATCCTGATTTGGGTAATGGTTAACTAACTGTGACCGGGCCGCGAGAATTCGGAACCATCAGGGGAAGTTTTTCGCCGTCACGATCGGCCCCCTGCGCCCACTAACGATCGCCGACCCCGTTTTGCAGATTCGACTCAGGAACGCCCACGGGCCCGGCTGGCCTCCGGCCGGCCTCTACCCCCTTGGTCCGGATTCGCGCGCGATGGCGACCTGTTGCCCCGGGGGCACACCCACACCTAACGCGTCCGAAAGTCCGGGGCAGTCCAGCCGAAGGGGTATTCGCCACCATTTGCAGGATTCGGAGTCCGGTTGGACGCGAACGCTGCGCCCATTTTGAGCCCTTTCGCCCTCGCTCCGATTCACGCCGGCCAAACCGTTTCCAGGTGTGGGCCCTGACCTGCTTTCATCAGGGAATTCCCTGCTCACGGCTTCTTGACGTTGTCGCCGGAGGTTCCGGTCCTGACGCCGAGGTACTCGAGCATCTGCCTGGCTTGCGTGGCGTAGGAGCCCGCGGGAGCCAGTTGCAGATACTTCCTGAGCGCATCAACTGTGCCGGGAGCCACGATTCGGGAGCCATCTGTCTTCGTTTTTGTGGCGGCAAAGAGGAGCGCGCCTTCGATGAAATAGGTGTCGGCCCGGTTGGGGTTGGCGGCGATAGCCTTGTTGCACGCGTCTACTGCGCCGTCGAGGACTTTAGTGTTGTAGTATATGACGCAGAGGTTGAAATAGGCAGTGGCAGGCTCGGAAGCGAGCTCCGCAGCCTTGGCAGACGCCGCTATGGCTTCACTGTTCTTCTTCAGTTTCAGATAGGCATTGCTTTGATTGGTGAGCATCTGCACCATCCCCGCCTGGGCCCGCTCGCGATCGGATTTCTGAATCACAGAGCCATTTGCGGGATTAGAAGAGAGAACTTGCTGGGCAGCCTGGATGCCCTTCTCGTAGCTCTCCGCGGCGTGTTCGTAGTCTCCACTGGCCAATTGCGCATGTCCCAGAGGTTCGAAATAGTCCCAGCGCGTGGGGTCGGCAGCGACGATGGCCTTCAAAGCGGAAATCTCGGCCTGTTGATCGCCCGCGCGCAGCGCGGAATCGTAGCGGCGGATCAGAGCCTCGAGTTGGGCGTCGAGTTCGCGGTTCTGTGCGTCTTCAGGCGCAGGGGCGGCCGCTGGCGGGGGACTCGCGGGCGGGGCGGCGGGCGCGTCTGCGGCGGGGACGCCGGAAATGTCGAGATCCACCCGGATTGGGGCGTCAGGGGCGCTGGTGAGTTGGAGGGTTTTGCGGAACAGCTTGTCGCCCGCGGCGTTCAGGATGGAGACGATGTAGGCGCCGCGGGCCACCTCGGGAATGCTGAATGTGCCGTACTTGTCGGTTGTCGCGCGGTAGGCCTGGAAGGTGTCCTGATTACTGAGAACCACCTGCACGCCCGAGAGAGATTTGCCGGCGTCAGTGATGCGGCCGTCCGCGCGGGTGAGGCTTGCCTGCGACCAGGAGGCAGGGCCACAGAGCGCGAGCGCGACGGCTGCCAGCAGTCTACGAATCGATTTGGCGTTCATGATGCTTGGGCCTCCGCACGCGACGGGCTGTAAACATTAAACCCCTTGGTACACCAAGGCGAGGAATGCGCTTGGCGAGATGAAAGACTGGCCCCATTCCTCATCGGTGCGAGCGCCGGGTTTGGCGGCGACAACCTCCGCCAAGGTTCTGCCCTGTTTCTTGAGTTTCCCTACTTTGTCCCGAAGCTCAACCATCACGTCTCGGAACAGTATCAGGTCGGCTTTGCCGCCCACGGCTCCGTGCCCGGGTATGACGATCATCGAGCCGGTTACGTTCGCGATATTTGCCTCCGCGGCGGCGATCTGCCCGTCGAGGCTGCCTCCGGTTGAGTAGTCGATGAAGGGGTACGAACGATTCCAAAAGGTGTCGCCGGTGTGAAAGACGTCGGCTTCCGCGAAGTGTACCGAGATATCGGAATCCGTGTGCGCGGGCAAATAATGCTTCATCACCAGAATGGAGGCGTTGGCGTGCAGGGTATAGTCCTCCTTGAAGACGGTGGAGGGGATCGCTCCCGCCGGCGCGGCTGGGAAGGTGTGCTTCCAGCCCTCGACGCGCGTGTCTACCAAGAGATGCTTGCGCGTATTCTCCTGGGCCAGAATGGCGCCTCCGGCCTCGTGTACCCAATCGTTGCCACCGGTGTGATCGAAGTGCCAGTGGGTGTTGATCAGTTGTTTGATGGGGTCCGCATTGATGCCGGCTATCGCCTCCGATACCTTCGGACGCGCGGTCACGATTTCCGCGTCAACGAGCAGCTTTCCGTCGGGACCGGTAAGCACCGCGATATTTCCTCCGGCGCCCAACAGAACGGTGATGTTGCGCCGCAGCGGTAGCACCGTAACCTTTGCCGTGGCCGCCTCCTTGAAGGCGTTTCTCACCAGGGCGTCTTCCTGGGCGAACAGTGCGCTTGGAGCAATCCAGGCCGTGGCCGCCGTAATACCTCCGGCGGCGAGAAACTGACGGCGTGAGACTTCGGAGGAAGTTCTGCTGGTCATGATCCGCTCCTCGGGTCCGGCTGTGCCACAAGCCGTCGCTAGCCTCACTATTCTTGCTGAACGCCTATGCAATGCAAGCCTGCTCTTCATGCTAGATTGTTGCTTCACCCGAGGAGTTCCTGTGGCCTATCGAGACCTGCGCGCCTTCATCAAGACACTGGAAAAAGAAGGCGAATTAAAGCGCATCGGTGCGGAAGTAGACCCGGTGCTGGAGATCACGGAAATCACGGACCGCGTGACCAAGGCCGGCGGACCAGCCCTGCTTTTTGAAAAGCCCAAGGGCTCCCGACATCCCGTCCTTATCAATATGCTGGGTTCCGAGAAGCGCATGAACCTCGCGCTTGAAGTCGATGAGATCGACGAAGTCGCCGCGCGCATCCGCTCCTACCTGGACTTCCAGTCGCCTCAGGGCCTGTTTGACAAGCTGAAGATGCTTCCCAAGCTGGCCGAATTGGGCGCCTTTTTCCCCAAGACGGTAAAGAACGGCCCCTGCAAGGAAGTGATCCTTCGCGACGATTTCGCGCTTTCCGAATTCCCCATCCTGCAATGCTGGCCGGAGGACGGCGGCCGCTACATCACCTGGCCCCTGGTGATCACCAAAAACCCGGAGACGGGAAAGCGCAACGTGGGCGTCTACCGCATGCAGGTGTACGACGACCGTTCGACCGGCATGCACTGGCAGACGCAGAAGCACGGCGCCGAGCACTTCCGCCGCGCGCGTTCGCGCCACGGGGAAGGGAAGCTGGAAATCGCCGTGGCCATCGGCAGCGACCCGGCCACATGCCTCTCGGGAATCCTTCCCATTCCGCCGGATCTCGACGAATTCATGTTCGCGGGATTTCTGAGGCGCGAATCGGTGGAGGTGGTGGCCTGCGAAACGGTGGACCTGGAAGTCCCGGCCAACGCGGAAATCGTCCTGGAAGGTTACGTGAACCTGGGCGAAGCCCGCCTGGAGGGCCCCTTTGGCGACCATACGGGATTCTATTCACAGGAGGGCGACTTTCCCGTCTTCCACCTCACCTGCATCACGCACCGCAAAGATCCCATTTATCTCACAACGGTCGTTGGACCTCCGCCGCAGGAAGACTTCTACATGGGTCACGCCGTCGAGCGCATCTTTCTGCCCGTGATGAAGATGCAGTACCCGGAAATCGTGGACGTTTCCATGCCCGCCGAAGGCATCTTCCATAACCTCATGCTCATCTCCATCCGCAAATCGTATCCGGGGCAGGCGCGCAAAATCATGAGCGCGATCTGGTCGCTGGGCCAGGCCATGTTCACCAAGGTGATTGTGGTAGTGGATGAGGACGTCGACGTGCAGAACCACCGCGAAGTGTTGTGGAAGACGCTGTGCGCGATCGATCCGGAGCGCGATATTCAATTTGTGCTGGGTCCCGTGGACACGCTGGACCACGCCGCGCGGCGCCAGGACTTCGGTTCGAAGATGGGCGTGGACGCCACACGAAAAGTTCCGGGCGAAGGCTACGATCGCAAATGGCCGGGCGAGGCGCGCATGAGCGCGGAGGTAAAGGAGCGCATCAGCGGGATGTGGAGCCGGCTGGGACTGGGAGGGGGGGGCAAAAAGTAGTACTTGATGTGCTAGTCCTAAACACAGCAGCCTGTAGTGGCATTGATTTCCTCACATACAACATATTGTGCCCGTAACCGAAAGATACCCCCAATGTGCCTAAGAAAACCTAAGTTCCAAGCACCTCTGCAGAATCCACTTCTTGACACTCTCTCGCGCCCAGTGCATAACGCCGCTCAGCGAGTTTTGTGCTTGGTTTGTCCGTTTGCGGGGGCTGTTCCAGAGTGGGGGGCGGGTGGATGGCGGTCGAGATCCTGGAGTCCCGGGAAGTGATGAACATCCGCGAGGCGTCGCGGTACTTAGGCGTCTCTCCGGATACCCTCTACCGCTATATCTACGAGGACCGCATTCCCGCCTTCAAGCTGGGCAATCGCTGGAAGTTCAAGAAGACTGCGCTAGACCGCTGGATGGAACGTAAGATGCTTCGCGCGCACCGCAGCCGCCGCGGCTGAGGTTCGCGGAAGAGAGGCGAGCCATGTTCGGGCTGAACAAAGCGAAAGAGTTGGTCGGGCTGGATATAGGCTCCAGTTCGGTCAAGGCCGTTGAGTTGAAGCAGACCAAGGGCGGCTACGAACTCACCAGCTACGGTTTGGAGGCCCTGCCGCAGGATACCGTGGTGGACGGCGCCATCATGGACGCGCCCACGGTGGCCCGGAAGATCGAAGAAATCTTCGAAAGCCAGAAGATCAAGACGCGCAATGTGGCCACCTCCGTTTCCGGCCACTCCGTGATCGTCAAGCGGGTCACCCTGCCGTTCATGAGCGAAGAGGAACTCTTCGACCGCATCCAGGTGGAAGCGGGCCAGCACATCCCTTTCGACATCACCGACGTAAACCTCAGCTACCAGGTGCTCGAAGCGCTGGATACGCAGATGGACGTGCTGCTCGTGGCCGTGAAGAAGGACAAAATCCTGAACCACACGAGCGTGCTCAGCCAGGCCAGCCGCGCCCCCATGGTGGTGGATATCGATGCCTTCGCGCTGCAGAACTGCTTCGAGGTGAATTACGAGCCGGACCCCGGACAGACCATCGCGCTGCTCAATATCGGCGCGGGCGTGATGAGCATCAACATCGTGCGCAGCCAGATCCCGCTGTTTACCCGCGACGTTTCCGTTGGCGGCAACCAGTACACCGACGCGCTGCAGAAGGAATTGGACCTGAACTTCGACGACGCCGAGAAGCTGAAGAAGGGCGAAAGCCTTTCCGGCGTGAGCGAAGAGCAGAAAGCCTCGATTCTCCGGTCCGTCTCCGACATTCTGATTCTGGAAATTCAAAAGACTTTTGACTTCTTCCGCGCCACCGCCAGCGGCGAGAATATCCAGAGGATTTACCTGGCTGGGGGAACGGCCAGGGTTCCTGGACTGGTGGATCTCCTGCGAGAGGAATTCGCGATGCCGGTGGAAGAGCTCTATCCCTTCCGCAAGATCGCCATCAATCCGGGGAAGCACAACGAAGAACTCTTGCGAGAGATTGCGCCGCGCCTGGCGATCTCCGTGGGGTTGGCGCTGAGGAGCTTTGACACGCCATGATACGGATCAACCTGCTCGGACAACCGCGGCCCAAGAAGGTGCGCGCCGGTGGCGCGCCTCTCGAGGGCACGCTTCAGGTGGCCTTTCTGGTGGTGGCCCTCGTGGTGGGCGCCGGTTTCCTGGGCGTCCATTACAACATTCAGCGGCGCGAACTGGCCGGCTACCAGAAAGAAATCACCGGCCTGACCGCGGAGCGCACCCGCCTGCAGGGAATCAAGGCGGAAGTGGACCGCCGCCAGCAGGAGAAGGCGGCCCTGAAGCAGCGCATTGACGTGATTGAACAGCTCCAGCGCAGCCGCTCCGGCGGCCAGGAATTGCTGGATGCGCTGGCCAATACCGTGAATCGCGTGGATGCCCTGTGGATGAACGGGCTCAAGCGCACGGGCAACACGCTGCAAATGGACGGCGCCGCGGACTCTCTGAACGCGGTGGCCAGTTTCATCACCGAACTCAAGCGGTCCGGCTATTTCGATAAGGTGGAGATCAAGGAAACGAAGCAGGACGAGCGTCACCCGAACGCGACGACCTTCATTTTCACACTGATGGCCGATTTCATGTTGCCCAGCCAGGGCGATTCTGCCCAGCAAGCCCCGGCAAAGCCGGCAAGGAACTAGGGGAGAAGGCGCGATGGCCATGTCATTCCGTGAACTTCCGGCCCCCATCCAGGCGCTTATTTACCTGGGCGTGGCGGTCGTGATCGTGCTGGGCGGCGAGTACGTGCCCGGCTCTCCGATGCAAGCGGTACGCACCGACTTGGAAGCCGCCAAGAAGCAGAAGGCCAACCTGTTGAACGACGTCCAATCCCTGCAAGTCTTCGAGCGCCAGAGCACCCAGCTTCGCGCCGATATCGATGCCATGCAGAAGGAGTTGGAAACGCTCAAAACCATCGTGCCGGACGACAAGCAGGTGGACGAATTCATCAAGGCGCTCAGTGACTCCGCGCGCGCCTCGAGCGTGTCCATCCGCAAGCTCACGTCAAAACCCGTCGAGCCCAAGGATTATTTCTACGAGGTACCCTTTGAGGTTTCGGTGGACGGGCCTTATTACCAGGTAGTGGAATTCTTCACCCGGCTCAGCCATCTCTCGCGCATTATCAACGTCGGGGACATCACGTTTACCTCACCCTCAGGGCAGTACGAGGGCGGGCCTCCCCCTCCGCCGTTCCCGCTGCGGCCGGGGACCACCGTATTCGGAACGTTCACGGCAAAGACGTATTTTACTGGCGGACAGCAGGGACCGCCCGCCGCACCGGCCAAGCCTGGCGGGCGGCGCTAGGCAGGAAGGGTCAAACATGCTGCGGCCACTCCACATCCTGAACCGAACAGCAATCCTGGTCCTCGGCCTGGCCTTTGCCGCCGCGGGGCAGGCGCCCGCGCCTTCCAAAACGCAGACGCCACCGCCCTCCAAGGCTCCCGGCAAGGCCGCGCCTTCCGCGCCTGCGGCCCAGAAGCCCGCGCCGCCTGCTGCCCAGAAGCCGGCCACGCAGAAGCCAGCAGCGCAGAAACCAGCCAAGCCCGCCGCCAAGCCGCCTGCCAAGCCGGTCGAGAAGGCCGCGGCGGAAAAGAAGGAAGACATTACCGCCGCGTCAGTGGTCGGCAAGCGCCGCGACCCGTTCCTGGGCTTGATCTCTGCAGCTGCCGCGGGCGCCGCTCACGTGGTTTTGCCTGCCGGCAAAGCGGGGCTTCAGGTTTCCACGATCCGCGTGGACGGGATCGTCCGTAGCGCAAACGGGATGATCGTGGTAGTAACCAGCCCGCAGGGCCGCACCTACTTCCTCCACCAGGGCGACCGGGTGTTCGACGGCCGGGTGGAGCAAGTGAGCATGGACGGCGTTACCTTTTCAGAAATGGGCAAAGATCCATTCGGCAAGAGCGTTGAACACACGGTTGTGAAGCGAATTTACCCTAGCGCAGGAGAGCAGCAATGAAAACGAACGGGCGTGCCCGCCACTGGCGGGTAGGCGCACTGTTTCTGAGCGGATTGATGCTGATCGGTCTTCCGGTGCTTGCACAGGAAGGGCCACCGGCCGCTCTCAATGTTCAATCCACCGTGGACGCCGCCGGGGTGCGCCTCGAGGCGCACGCCAACGGTCCGTTCGAATACTCCACGTTCCGCGCCAGCGACACTCTGTACGTCGTAGAGATGTCGGGCGTGGCTCTGGAGGGTAGCGGTGCGCCGCGCGTCCTGAACTCCGACGTGGTGAGCGGATACCGCTTGCTCCCCTACCGGGCCATGGGCCGCTCTGCGGTGCGACTGGAAGTGCTGCTGCGGCGGGCCGTTGCCGCGCGGGTGGAGCGCACCAACCGGAACGAATTGGTGGTCTCATTTGACTCCGCGGAGCCCTCTACCCCGGCTCATGTCCAGCCGGCATCCGCAACCACAGCCAAGCCCGTTTCCTCCGTCTCCACGCCCAGTGTTTCCTCGCAGCATAAGGGCGAGGCAGACGGCGCCAGAATCGAACGCGTCACCATGACCAAGGCTAACGAACAGGTGATCGTGCGCGTGGAGGCTTCCGGCAAGCTCAACTATCAAGCCCTCCGGCTGAACAAGCCGGAGCGCCTCGTGCTGGATTTCCAGGGAGCCACCGTAGGCCATGTGCAGAAGCCGGCCTCCGTAATCGGCCCCGTCACCGGGATTCGGGCGGCGCAGTTCCGGCCGGAGATGGCGCGCCTGGTGATCGATCTGGACCGCAGCACGCCCTATCAGGTGACCGCCGACGATGCGGGCCTGCTGGTAATCCTCGGGCCGTCCGGCAGCGCCGCCAAAGCGCCGCTGGCGAAGGTGGAAGAGACGCAGCCCGTCGCGATCCCGCGCGCAACCCAGGAAGCGACTCACGAAGTCGCCGAAGTTGCGGCGCCCGCTCCCGAAAAAATACAGTCCGTAACCGATGTGCCCGTCGCGCCGCAGCCTGCAATCGATCCGGCGCCGGCCCCCGTTGAAGCCAAGCCCGTGCTCGCGTCCCCCGTAGTGATGGTGGATTCAGGTTCCATGCCGCTGCCGCAGGCGCTCACGGGGGAAACGGCCACGCTGGCCTCTCCGCGTCCGGATGACCACACCGCCACGACCCCGGCTCCGGCCACGCCAACCACACCAGCGGCCGCTCCTGCTCCTGTTCCGGTGGCCATGGCCGTGGATCCTGGCCAGCCCGCCGCCAGGGCTGTGGACACCACTGCATCGCCCGCGCAGAAGAAATACTCGGGCGAGCCCATTTCCGTAAACCTGAAGGACGTAGACCTGAAGGACTTCTTCCGGCTGATCCACGAGATCAGCGGCCTCAACGTCGTGCTGGACCCGGCCGTTCGCGGGAACCTGACGCTGGTTCTCGACGACGTACCGTGGGACCAGGCGCTCGACATCGTCCTGCAGAACAACGGCCTCGATAAGCAGCTACAGGGCAACGTCCTACGCATCGCCACGCGCGACACGCTGAAGCGCGAGGCGGAACAGCAGCGCGACCTCTCCAAGGCGCAGAACGAGGCCGTGCCGGCCATTACGGCCACGCGCGTGCTCAGCTACGCGAAGGCCACTGCCGTGGTGCCCACACTGAAGCGCTTCCTCTCCTCTAGGGGGGACATCCTGGCGGACGACCGTTCGAATATCCTGATCATCCGGGACATTCCCTCGGTCTTCCCCGATATCGACGCGCTGCTCAAGCAGCTCGACCGCAAGTCGCAGCAGGTGGAGATTGAAGCCCGCGTAGTTTCCGCATCGCGCACGTTCTCCCGTGAAATCGGCGTGCAGTTCGGCATTTCCAGCTCGGCCACGGGCGGCAGGAACCTGTTCGGGGGCCTGCCGGGCAATCCGCTGTTCGTCAGCCCGATTATCCGCGGCCCGGGCCTGCCTGTGCCGCCGGTAACGGTTGCCGGATCCACGGCGATTCCGCTGGTCACGAATTTGCCGGCACTGACGCCTAACACGGGCTTCTCGTACGCCTTCAGCTCGACGAACGTTGCGGTGGACCTGATCATCTCCGCGGCCGAGTCGCGCGGCGTGGGCAAGCTGCTCTCCAAGCCGAAGATCGTCACCCAGAACAACCAGCCCGCTACCGTCAAGCAGGGCCAAAAGATCCCTGTGCAGACCGTAATCAACAACACGATCTCCACCGAATTCATCGACGCCGTCCTCCGGCTGCAGGTGACCCCGCAAATCACCGCAGACGGCACCATCTACATGGACGTGGACGTCGAGAACACCCAGATCGACACCGGTATCCCGCGCGTGCAGGGCATTCCTGCGCTGGATACACAGGAAGCGCAGACCAAGGTGCTGGTAACGGACGGCGGCACCGTGGTTATCGGCGGCGTAATCATCTCGTCGCAGCAGACCGCGGTGGACCAGACGCCCTTCTTCGGCAGCATACCGGTGATTGGCCATCTGTTCCGCCACACCACGGTCTCCACCAGTTCGCAGGAACTGCTGTTCTTCATCACCCCGCGCATCATTCCCAGCTAAGCGCGAGGAGAACTCTAGAAATGGGGGAGAGAGGCAGAGTGCCTCTCTCCCCTTTTCATTCCCGGGCCCCGTATGCCTCGAGACCTCACCAACCGGATGCAGTCGCTCCGCGCCGAACTGCGGCGCACGGGCGCGCGCGCCCTATTGGTGAGTCACCCTCCCAACATCTTCTACCTGACGGGGTTTACGGGAGACAACGCGGCGCTTCTGGTGGTGCCGGGCCGTGCCGTACTCTTTACCGACCCGCGGTTCACCACCCAGTCGCGCCAGGAATGCGGTAGGGCCGGTCTCCAGATCGTCATCACGCGCAAAGCCCTCCTGCAGGAGCTCGGTGAACGCCTGGCCGGACGCGGCGGCCCCGGAGGCAAGATTCTCTTCGAGGAAGAAAAGCTGAGCGTCGCGCAACTCGCCCTGGCCAAGCGCGCAGCCGGCAGCGGCTGGGCTTGGAAGGGCGTCCGCGGCATCGTCGAAGGCCTTCGAGAAGTGAAGGACGCAGGGGAAATCTCCCGCATGCGCGAGGCCGCCCGCCTGGGAAGCGCCGTGATGGAACACGCCATCAGCATCGTGCGGGCCGGCATCTCCGAACAGGACCTGGCCGCGGAGATCGAATACCAGATGCGCAAGCGCGGGGCCGAGGGCCCTTGCTTTGAAACCATCGTCGCCTCCGGAGAGCGCGCCGCCCTCCCTCACGGCCGCGCCACCTCCAAACGTCTCAAAGAAAAGGAATTGGTCGTCCTCGACCTGGGTGTTATACTTCGCGGCTATTGCTCTGACCTGACGCGGACCGTGCACGTGGGCCGCGCGTCGGCGGAGGTCCGGCGCTGGTATAAGGCCGTGCTGGAGGCCCAGCGGGCGGGACGCCGGGCGGTTCGAGCAGGCGTGGAAGTGGCCCAGGTGGACGAAGCAGTTCGCAGCGTCCTGCGGCGCGATGGTCTGGAGCGGTTTTTCATTCATAGCGCGGGCCACGGTCTCGGACTCGAAGTGCACGAGCGGCCCTCCCTGGGGCGGAACCAGAAGGTCCTGCTCAAGGCCGGGAGTGTGGTGACGATCGAGCCAGGCGTTTACCTCCCCGGCCGCGGGGGAATCCGGATCGAAGAT
>DATFZR010000544.1:0-3448 GCA_035314265.1 Candidatus Acidiferrales bacterium | reverse complement strand
TCGCCGGCCATGCAGTCGTGGATCAGCCGTTCGTAACCGGTGGCAGGCGTCGCGCCGAACCGCGTTGCATAGGAGAAGTCCATGTCCACCGTGCCCAGCTTCATCGTCGGCCCCGGCACTTTCGCGCCGAACCGCAGCGAGATGCCTTCGTCCGGCTGGATGTGCAGCACCAGCCGGTTCTGCATCAGGCTTTCGATTTGCGTGTGCCGGAAGAGCACGAAGGGCGCGCGCCGGAAGTGAATCTGAATTTCCGTCACGCGCTTCGGCAGAGCCTTGCCCGTCCGGATGTAAAACGGCACGTCCGCCCATCGCCAGTTGTCGATCATCAGCCGCATGCCCACATACGTCTCGACGTGTGAATCCGGGGTGACCTTCTGCTCCGCCCGGTATGCGGGGATGTGCTTCCCGTCCACCACGCCCTCGCCGTATTGCCCGCGGGCCGTGCGGCTCAGCACCTCCTCCGGCGTAAACGGAGGAATGGCGCGAAGGATTTTGGTCTGCTCGTCGCGCACCGCATCGGCGCCGAAGCTGATGGGCGGCTCCATCGCGATCAGCGTAATCAGCTGGAAGATGTGGTTTGGCACCATGTCGCGAAGCGCGCCGGAGGTTTCGTAGTAGCCTCCGCGCGTTTCCACGCCCACCGTCTCCGAAACCGTGATCTGCACGTGCTTGATGTACCGCCGGTTCCATACCGGCTCGAAGATGCCGTTCGAGAAACGGAAGACCAAAATGTTCTGCACCGTTTCTTTGCCCAGGTAGTGGTCGATGCGGTAGATCTGGTCTTCCTTCATCACCGAGCGGAGTTCCTTGTTGAGCGCCTTCGCCGACCCCAGGTCGCGCCCGAAGGGCTTTTCCACGATCACCCGCCGCCAGCTTCCGTTCTCCTCTTTCAGAAGGCCGGCGGCGTTCAACATCTCGGCGCACACCCCAAAGAATTCCGGAGCCGTGGCCAGGTAGAAAAAGTAGTTGCCGTTCGTCTTCATTTCGCCGTCGATCTGCTTTAGCAACGCGGCCAGCTTCTGGTACGCGGCGGGATCGTCGAACTTGCCGCCCACGTAATACAGGCGCTTCAGCATCCACTCGGTCAGCTTGGGATCGAGCTTGGCCGTGGCGAACTGCTCCAGATCCACCTTCTGCTTCTCGCGGAATACCTCGTGGCTCATTTCCGAGCGGGAGAAACCGATCACGGCGAAGTTATCGGAAATCAGGCCTTCGCGCGCCAGGTTGCACAGGGAAGGCAGGAGTTTACGCTTCGTCAGGTCGCCGCTGGCGCCGAAGATCACCATCACGCACGGCGGCTTGGGCTGCTGCGCGGAGGCTGCCTTGCCCTCGTGCG
This sequence comes from Candidatus Acidiferrales bacterium, assembly GCA_035314265.1. Classification (GTDB taxonomy): domain Bacteria; phylum Acidobacteriota; class Terriglobia; order Acidiferrales; family UBA7541; genus JOPF136. The sequence continues at coordinate 2,112 of DATFZR010000544.1, read as the reverse complement.
ATGCGACGCTGGCGCTTTCTTCCGGCAAGTCAGTCTTATCGGCCACGTCTCTCCTCCTGGGCCTTTCTCCATCCACCGGCGGGCCGTTCGAGACCTCCGGGGAAACTTGCCCCGCGTCGCGGAGATCATCCCGTGTGCTTGCCCGGAGTTGTTAAGAGCTCAAAGCCTGGCTGAAGGCCGTGCGCAGGCAACGCAGGCAGGCAGCCACGCCCCCGCCCAGATGCACGCGCAGCGCGCGTCGGCCGCGTTCGGCCAGCACGTCGAAGTCGCCGCGGGCCTGCGCCGCCTTCACCACGCCGAACGTGTACTTCTGTCCGGGCACCGGCAGATCGTTCGCATCGTCACAGGTCAACTGCAGGAAGAGGCCGGAGTTCGGACCGCCCTTATACGCCTGTCCGGTGGAGTGCAGGAACCGCGGGCCGAACCCGAGGCAGGTGGCCACCTTCTTCTTGGTCAGCGCCTCTTTCCGCATCCCGGAAAGTTCCTTCTCGTTCGACTCGTTCATGTCCATGTAGGCGAGCAGGGCGAAGTAGTCTCCCGGCTTCATCCGGCTGAAATGGGCTTTCAGGTAGGCCACCAGCGTCTTCTGCCCGCCCGCCAGCTTGGCCAGTTCCGCCGCGTTCCTCGGATCTGCGTACAACTTGACGCCGCTTTCCTCGAGGATGGCCACTTCGGCGGGGAGCTTGCCCTTCTCCTCGTATTCCGCGGTCAGCTTGCGCGTTTCGATCTTGCTGGCCTCGACGTCCGGTTGATTGAAGGTGTTGATGCCGATCACCGCGCCGGCCACAGCCGTGGCGATTTCCCACCGGAAAAACTCCTGCCCGATGTCGTAGATGTCCTTGACGGCGATGCGCACCACGGGATGCCCGGCCTTTTCGATCGCCTCAATGGCCTTGTCCTGGGCCGGATCGGCGCCCGTTTCCGTGCGCAGGTAGGCGAACACACGGTCGTTCCCGTAGACCTCTGGTGCGGAGAGCGGCTCGCGATCCACGGGGATCAGGCCCTTGCCGTCTTTGCCCGTGGATTCCGCCAGCAACTGCTCGAGCCACGCGCCAACATCCTGGATCGCCGGCGACGCCACCAGCGTCACCTTGTCCCGGCCGTGTCTCGCGCAAACGCCCAGCATCACGCCCAGCGACGCTCCGGGGTTGTCTTCCGTCTTCACGCAAGCCGCGCAGGCGTGCACCATTTCCTCAACGCGGTCGAGGAAGCGCGCCACGTCCAGCCCCATCGCCGCCGCCGGAATCATCCCGAAATTCGACAATGCCGAATACCGGCCGCCGATACTCGGGATACCGTGGAAGATAAAGCGGAATTTGTCCGCCTCTGCCACGCGCTGCATCTGCGAGCCGGGATCCGTGATGGCCACAAAATGCTTCGGCGCTTCCGCCGCTCCCAGCACCTGCTTGGCGCGCTCGAAGAAGTACGCCTTGAAAATATTGGGCTCGAGTGTCGAACCGGACTTGCTCGAGACGATGAACAGCGTGCGCTGGTAGTCGATCTTCGCTTCCACGGCCCGCACTTGATCCGGGTCCGTTGAATCCAGCACGAAGAGTTCCGGAGATCCCGGAATCTTTCCGAACGTCATCTTCAGCACTTCGGGGCAAAGGCTGGACCCGCCCATGCCCAGCAGCAGCACGTGCGTATAGCCATCCTTCTTTACCGTTTCCCCGAAGGCCTTGAGTTTGTCCACCACGGCGAGCTGGTCGTCTGCGATCAGCAGCCAGCCGAGCCAGCTGGCCTCATCCGTTCCCGTCCACAGCGTGGCGTCGTGTCCCCACAGCCGCCGCATCTTTCCGGTCAGCCGCCAGTCTTCCAGCGTCTTGGCCATGTCCTTGCCGATCGCGTCCGGCAGGGTATAGGTCCAGCGGTTCAGCTTGTTCTTATCGAACAATTTGCAGGTGGTGTCCACGCTGCCCAGCAGCTTGTCGAACGCGTCGGCGAACAGCTTTACGCCGTCCTGGAGCAGCTTTTCCGTCACCTGCTCGAAATTGATTCCCATGCTCGCGATCGCGGCCATCGTGGCGCGCGCCGCGTCCAGGTCTGCCTCGAGCGAAGCCTTCGGCACGCCGTGCGCGCGGAAGGCGTCGTAGGTGGCCGGCGGCATGGTGT
>DATFZR010000543.1:0-3714 GCA_035314265.1 Candidatus Acidiferrales bacterium | reverse complement strand
GGCGCAGCCTTCGAGGGAGCGCGTCTCCACAAAACGCCGAATGAGGGCGAGCGAAGGGCGATAGTCCCAGCGAAAGTCTTCGAGCCAGCGGTTCGCCTCCTCTTCGAAGAGGGGGTCGAGCTGGCGCGGCGTCGTTTGCCTGAGGGGAACGATTTCCATTGGCGCGGGGCCCGGGAGAGGATTATAGCGGCCTGGCGCGGTTCACTCCAATCACAGATGGCGGTTGGGAACCCTTGTAGTTCACTGCGGCCGCGCGGCAGCGGGCCGCGGCCGGGGTGGTTTCCGCGAAGAAAACAGGTGTTGATTCAGCAAGCGCCGGCGCATCTGGAGCCCACCGGGGCCAGCCGCGAGTGTGTTAACATTCGCCGTTTCCAGGTCGCACGCGTAGGTTCACGACCGGCGAACTCCAGATCGAATGGACATCATCGAAGAGCTGCGCGACCCTTCCTCGCCGACGCGCGGGGCGTTAACGCTCCTGCTACTCCTGGTGCTGCTGCTGGGATTGGTGTGCGCGGGGATCGCCATGTATCTGGATTACCGGATGCTCCATCCGGTGAGCACGAAGACATCGCTGACGCTGGAGGAACTGCTGCAGCACGCGAGCGCGGTGCCGTACTCCGTGGCGGGGCAGGGAAGCCGCGAGGGATGGTTTTTTCCCGGATTGCGGGGCGGGCCGGTGCTGATTCTGTGCCACGGCTATCGCTGGCAGCGCGGGGACGTGCTGACGCTGGCCACGACGCTCGAGGAGAATCAGTACAACGTGTTCGTGTTCGATTTCTCGGGCCACGGAAAGTCGTCGGGTTCGACGACGATGGGCCCGCGAGAGGCGACCGAAGTGTTGACGGCCATCGCGGTGATGGGGCAGAGAAGCGACGTGGATAAAACCCGCGTGGGCTTGTGGGGCGTGGACATGGGCGGCTACGCGGCGCTGGTGGCAGCGACTGCGGACCGGCGCGTGGCTGCCGTGGTGGCCGACTCCGTGTACGACGATCCGCTGGATTTCTTCAGGATCGAGATGGATCAAGAGGGTTACGGGTCGATGCCGGTGATTGGCTGGATGGGCGCGATGTTTTTTCGGGTCGCGGAGCTGCCTTACCGGGGGCAGCCGTCGCTTTCCGCGCGGCTGGGACCACTGGCAAGAATCCCGAAGCTATTTATCGCGCTGCGCGAGAACAAGGAGCTGGCGCAGTCCACGCTGCGCATTTTTGGGGCCGCGCCGGAACCGAAAGAGCAGTGGGTGATGCCGCAGACGACTTACCTGACGATGACGAACGACGAAAAACGGACGTATGACAATACTGTGTTGAGTTTTTTCCTACGAACGCTGCCGCCGACGCCTGTGCCTGCGGGAAATCGCTGAGGCGCCGCCGGCGCCCGCAGGCAGGTAACTGCGAATCGTTCCAGATGGTTTCAACTGCCGGTGATTCCGCGTCATTTCCTGGTTATTCCACGTGAAACAGTTCGGCTTGGCGCGAGCGCGTCTGGATGGATACGGGCAGAACGCGCAGACCGTGTTTCCGCAGGTCAGCGCTTCCCGCAAAGGTGGTGATGATCCAGCCGGGGTGTGGCGTCTCGGGAGCCCACTCGGGCAGCGGCTGTTGCAAATAGAACTCGCAACCGTATTGCCAGGCGCGCGGCAGACCGTACGCAGAGACGGTGGCCGAGCCAATCTCTTTGCGGGTGGCCAGGGCAAGCGTGCGGGGAGAGAGCTCCGGACCCACGAGAGGCAAAAGGTGATTTGCGGCGAACCCCACACAGAAAGCGAATACGCTGCCGGCAACGGCCGCGCCGAGCGCGGGGCCGCGGCGGGGTCTTGCGACCAACAGTGCGGCGGCTCCCCCGGCGGAGAGCGCTATTCCAATGGTGATGAGCGCGCGATCCAGGCCGGGAGCGTCCAGGATGTCTCCGAGCGAGCTGCCCAGAAGCGGCGCCATCGCCGTTGCGATGCCAATGCCGAGCAACACAGGCGACGCCGTAAAGCAATTCATGTACCGGCGCAGGCGCGAGACAGGGGCTGTGGATATTGCTTCTGCGGCCAGCGCCCGGGCCAGCAGCAGGACGAGCGGCGGGATAGCGGGCAGGATGTAACCGGGAAGCTTTGATTGCGAGAAGCTGAAGAACACGAAGGGGAAGATGGCCCAGGAGGCGAAGAATGCGCCCGGGCTTTTGCGCCAGTCCGCGGTGCGCAGGGCGCGCCAGGCGTCAGCGATAGCCGGGATGAGCAGCAGCGTCCACGGGAAAACGGCGAGCAGCAAGACGGGAACGAAGAACCAGAATGGCTGGTGATGCTGGTAGCGGTTGGTGAGGAAACGTTCGACATTGTGTTCGAGGAAGAAGATGCGGAGGAAGTCCGGATTGCGCAGGGCGCAGAGAACGTACCAGGGCGTGGCCACGACGAAAAATGTGAGGAGGGCCAGTGGATGGAAGAGGCGCAGGCTGCGGCGGATGTTTCCTGTGGCGACGGCCCAGAGCGCGACGCTGCCGCCTGCGAGGACGATGGCGGCAGGGCCTTTTGCCAGCGTGGCGAGGGCGAGCGCGGCGCCGAATGCCGCGGCCCACAGGTGGGGTCGCGAGGGCTCGTCGTCCAGCACCAGCAGCAGCGGCGCGGCGGCGGCCATGGCCAGGGTGAGCGTGGCGGCGAAAGGCATGTCTGTCGCGGCGGCGTGGGCGAAGCCGGTCATGGCGACGGTGGCTGGGAGGATCCAGGCGACGGTGTTTCCGACGGACGGGCCGTAGAACCGCCTGGCGAGGAGCGCGATGCCGAGCACGGCGAGGAGGGCGTAAACGCCGGAAGGGGCGCGCGCGGCGACCTCTGGTCTGGTGAACATGCGGAAGCCGATGGCGGCGGACCAGTAGTAGAGAGGCGGCTTTTCAAACCAGGGCGAGCCGTTGAGGCGGGGCGTGATCCAGTCGCCGCTGCGCGCCATTTCGCGGGCGATGGAGGCGTAGCGAGGTTCGTCGGGTCCCATGAGGCCGAAAGAGGAGAGGCCCACGAAGAAGCAGTGATAGACGAGCAAGGCGAAGAAAATCGTGATGAGCGCAAGACGCGCTTTGGCTGGAACGTGCAAGGCGCCCCGAGTCTACCAGAGCTTTTCGCGGGCGGGCGCGGGGCGAATGGGCTGGCCGCCGGCCCGGCGTGGCGTGATGGGAGATGCGGGGCGCAGCCGCGCTCTCGCGCTGTGAGAGAATGCGCGGGTGCGCGAATGGATGGAATATGCGGCTGCGTGGACGGTGCTGCACGCCGTGGGAGCGCTGCCGCGCGGGATGGCGCGGGCGGTGGGGGCGGGCGTCGCTGCGCTGTTCTACCGGTTGAACCCGCGGCTGGAGCGCGCGGCGCTGTTCAACCTGAACCTGGCGTTCCCGGAGATGGCCGAGGCGGAACGGCAGGCCATCGCGCGGCGGCTGATGCGGCATATCGGATGGATGGGCGGGGAATTCTCGCAATTTCCGCGGGACACGCCGGAAACCATCCGGCGGATCATTACGATTGACGGGATGGAGAACTACCGGGCGGCGAAGGCGCGGGGCAAGGGGCTGATCTACCTGACCGGGCACATGGGGGCGTGGGAACTGGCGCCATTTGCGCAGGCGCTCAACGGGCATCCGCTGCACTTTCTGGTGCGTCCCGTGGAGAATCCGCGGGTGAACGCGCTGGTGGATGGGTATCGGTGCCTGGCGGGGAACAAAACGATCGGAAAGAACGAGTCTGTGCGG
>DATFZR010000542.1:0-4030 GCA_035314265.1 Candidatus Acidiferrales bacterium | reverse complement strand
GGACCTGCTGCCCGCGTATCTGGCCGGCGAGGCCAGCGCGGATACCAGCGCGCTGGTGGAGGAGTTTGCGCGGGGGGATGCGGAGTTCGCGCGCACGCTCGAGGCGCAGCGGCGCGAACTGACGTCGGAATCGCGCATGCTGCGCGAGCCGGCGGCCGGCCTTGCGCCGGACCATGAGGTACAGACGCTCTCTCGCGCGCGTCTGGTGGCCCAGCAACTGCGCTGGCTAATGGCGATTGCGCTGATGTGCACGGCGTTCCCGCTGGCGTTCGTTTTCGATGGCGGGCGGCTGACGTTTCTCTTGCTGCGGGATGTGCCCATTCTGGCGCTGGCGTGCTGGGTTGCCGCGATCATCTTCTGGGGAATGTACCTGGCCGCGCGGCGGAAACTCGGCAGCGGGCTGTGAGGAGAGAAAGAGGAGGAATCATGCCGGCACCGGCGCATGAGCCGCTCGTTGTAGAAGGGCTGACCTTTCGATTCGCGGGCTTCGAGATCGAGAGCGTCTCGTTTCGCGTGGAACCGGGAAAAGTGGTGGCGCTCGCGGGCCACAACGGGGCAGGGAAGACCACCACGCTGCGGCTGATCATGGGAATGATCCGGAAAGACGAAGGCATCGTGCGCATCGGCAGCATGGACCACGTTCGCGATGAGCGGGCGTTCAAAGAGCGCATCGGGTTTGTGCCGGAGGAAGGATTTTTCTACAAAGGCATGACGGTGGCCGAGCTGCTGGCCTTCGTTGCGGATTTCTATCCGAACTGGGACGCGGCGCTCTGCGCGCGTCTGGCGGCGACGCTCCACCTGCCGATGGAGAAGCGGCTGGGCGAACTCTCGAAGGGCACGCGGACGAAAGTGGCGCTGCTGGCCGGCGTTTCCCACCATCCCCATGTGCTGCTGCTCGATGAGCCGACCTCGGGACTCGACCCGCGGTCGCGGGCCGAGGTTCTGCGGCTGCTCAAGAACATGGCACGCGCGGAGGGCCGCGGCGTGCTGTTCTCCACGCACAACCTGCACGAGGCGGAGCAAATCGCCGACCGCGTGGTGGTGATGCGGAACGGCCGGGTGATCGTCAACGAATCGCTCGTGGAACTGCGTGGAGCCGCAACGGGGGCATGGACGCTCGAAGACTTCTGCCTGGAGGTGGCGTCATGAACATCGTTCGCCTGATGCTGAAGGACCTGCGGCTGCAGCGCGGCTTTGTTTTTCCCCTGCTGGCCATCCAGATTGGCGGCCTGTGGGCCTTTCTGCTGCAAATCCCCGCGGCGCAGATTCCCGGAGCGGCGTTTGGCCTGCTCCACGGGGTGCTGCTGGTGGGGGACTTCCTGATCTGCTACCGCACGATGGTGGCGGAAGAGAAAAACCGCGCGCTTCTGCTGGTGAAGATGCTGCCCGTTTCCACGGAAGAAATTGTGCTGGCGAAGTTCGCGGTGAACTTCCTGGCCGTGTGCGTGAACACGGGGCTGTTGTTCCTTTTGTGGGAGGCGGCGCGCCGGCTGGGCTGGATGGAGTTCCGCCCGGCGCTCACGCTGCCGCTGGTGATTGGCGGCCTGACCTGGCATTGCTTGAACAACGCCTTTTTCCTGGCCATCGCATGGATTTTTGATTCGGAGCGCGCGGTGTGGGTGCCGTTTCCCGCGCTGTTTGCGGTGATGTCGGTGATTCTTAACTTCCGGAGGGTGAAAGCGGCGCTGCATCTTGGGCCGGCCGTGGATTTTCTTGGCGCGAATCCCGGGGTCGTGGTTGTGATGGTGTGGGCGGTGATTTTCGGGTTTGTGGGGGCGTCGTTTGTGGTGATGCGGAGGAAGCGCGTGTTTGCTTGATGCGCTGGTGGATCGGGACTCGTTGGTGCGTTGGACGGATCGATTCGAGGAGAGGGGAAAGCTGCTGCCGGCGGGATTTGAAACAGCGGTGCGATGCACGGGCCCTCCCTACGCCAGGGTAAACGGAAATGCTTGTGCTCTTGGGGCGCTTGCCAGAGCGCGTCGCCGCGTCTATCCTCCTCACATGGCGCGCGCAGATTGTCCCGAGTGCGGCGGCACCGGGTGGAAGACGGTAGAATCGCCGGCCGCTGCCGGCGCGGGAGAAGCCGTACGGGAAGCCGTGCTTTGCGCGTGCACGCGCGAAGGGCGTGAGGATTCCCTGTTCGAGCGCTCGCGCATCCCCAAACATTACCGGCATTGTGACTTCGACAGTTTTGAGACTGACCTGCCGCACGAAGGCTCCGAGGCGGAAAGCTGGAACCGGAGCCTGAAAAAGGCGAAGGTCATCGTTGAAGGATTCGCCCGCGAGTTTCCCGGAGGAAGGGAGCACGGCCTGCTGCTGATGGGCCCGTGCGGCGTGGGGAAAACGCATCTGGCGGTGGCGGCGCTGGCGGACCTGGTGAAGCGCGGCCACGCGGGGCTCTACTACGACTACCGCGAGCTGCTGAAAACCATACAGTCGAGCTACAACCCGGTGAGCCAGACGAGCGAGATGGATGTGCTCGAGCCGGTGGTGAACGCGGAGGTTCTGCTGCTCGACGACGTGGGCTCGGCCAAGCCTTCCGCGTGGGCGCTCGATACCGTGGGCTACATCCTGAATTCGCGGTACAACGAAAACCGGGTGACGCTGCTCACCACGAATTATCTGGACCGCGATCCGGCCGCTCCCGTGCGCATGCCATCGGGACAGGCGCTGGCGCGCGTGGAAGACGGGCTGGCCGACCGCGTGGGCCAGCGCATCCGCTCGCGACTCTACGAGATGTGCCGGACGATTGAGATGGTCGCCTCAGACTACCGCCGCGAAATCCGCCACGCCGGCCGGGCGTAAATCAGAAACCGCTGTTTTTCATCTTGCGCAGGCGGGACAGTGCGAGCCGGCGCGTGGAATCCGGACTCTCGTCGCCCGGCTCCGCTTCCATGCGGTCGTAGTCGGCGCGGGCGGCGGCAAACACGCCGTAGTCTTCCGCGATCCTCCCGAACCCGTACCAGATGCCTGCGTTGGGCTGGTCGAGCCCGGCGGATTGCATGGCCGCGAGCAGCAATTCTCGCGCTTCCTTACCCTTGCCGGTCTCCGCATAAAGGCAGGCGAGCGTGTGGAGGATCCCGAAATTCTTGCCTCCGGTCACCTTGTTGGCCTGCTGGGCGAAGGCAATATCTTCGTCCGTCACTGCGGTGCCCGTGAACAGCGCCTCCCAGGAATACCCATTCAGGTCGCTCGCGTTCTGCCTTCCGCTGTCGATCATCTTGCGAAAGACGGCTCGGGAGGCCACGAAGTCGCCGCGCCAAACCGCCAGGCGCGCGGAGGAGCGCAGGGCCACTTCGTCATCGGGCAGCTTGGTGAGCCTCGCGGAGATGGCTGCCTCCCAGGCGGTCCAGTCTTCGGTGTGCTGGCATGCGGTGGAGAACAGACGGAGCGCGTTGTCGGAGCGGGGATAGCGCGCCAGCAACCGCGACGCGGCCTCCTTCTCGAGCTTCCAGTTTTTTGCCTTGTTCGCGGCGTTGGCGATCAGCAGATCCATGTTCGCCTGATCCGCCTCCGCTGCCGCGGCACGCGCCGCCTGCAGCTCGCCCAGATGCTCGCCAATCTGGGAGCTGTCCACGAGCGCGGCGAGCGCCGCCAGCTTCATCTTGGCGGGGTCGGGATCATCGCCGCGAGTCCAGAAGCGGGCGAACAGGCTTCCACCCAGGGGATCGTCACCGGTCTGTAGGGTAATGCCCTCGCGCGCCCAGTCGAGCCAGAGCTTTGCGCTCTTGGTATCGCCCGCCGCCAGCCGCCGCAGCACTTCCGCGCCAACCATGAAGTATTCGTCGCCCACGCTGACAATCCGGTTACCGCCGGGCTGGTGCGAGATCAGAAACACCACGGGCGGCGCACCGATGGGCTGGGCGCGGACTCGATAGCCGGAGGCGTCGTCTCCTTCAACGGAGAATTTCAAGTTGGAGAAAACGGTATCCAGAATCACGGCGTCGGGGATGCCTTGCGTCCTGAAGTGCGAGCGCGTGGTGACGTTCTCGCGGCTGAAGAGCTCCACAACGTCCTTCTTGTCGCCGGG